>PWQF01000176.1 GCA_003556865.1 Elusimicrobiota bacterium
CATCGCTCATCATTTTTATCTTGCCGGCAACTGTCCCGCAGACAAAGCATTCCCCCCTTCCAAGGGTTCCTTCGGTAACCAGAACAGTGGCTGTACTTCCCATTCTCCGGTCAAGTTCGGATTCAATTACCATACCGGATGCCGGGCCGTCAAAAGGTGCCTTAAGCTCCAGTATTTCAGCCTGAAGAATGACCATTTCCAGAAGTTCATCAATATTTGTTCCTTCCTTTGCGGAAATATCCACAGCCACAGTCTCCCCTCCCATATCCTCTGTTATCACCCCGTGCTGGGTAAGCTGCGTCCTGGTTTTCATCCCGTTAAATCCCGGCAGATCCATTTTGTTGACCGCAACTATAATGGGAACCCCGGCGGCACGGGCATGGTTTATTGCTTCTACGGTCTGGGGCATCACCCCGTCTTCCCCTGAAACTACAAGGATCACAATATCGGTTATATTTGCCCCCCGTGCCCTCATAGCGGTAAAAGCTTCGTGGCCGGGAGTATCTATAAAGGTAATGCTCCCTTTTCCGGGAACATCCACCTTATAGGCTCCTATATGCTGGGTTATGCCTCCGCTTTCGGAGGCTATTACATTGGCCCGGCGGATGGTATCCAGCATATGGGTCTTTCCGTGGTCAACATGTCCCAGGACGGTAACAACGGGAGGCCGGAGTTTTATATCTTTCCTTTCCACTTCTTTTATGTCAGTAAAGATATCTTCTCTCTCCACGCTGAAACCCAGGTTTTCCAGCACCTTCTGTGCATGTTCAATATTAATCCTCTGGCTGGCGCTTACAACTATATCACTTTTCTTAAACTCCTGTATCATTTCATCCGTGGAAAGTGAAGTTTCTTCTGCCAGTTCCTCCACACTCATATTCCGGTTTATTGAAATATTGCCGGCAGGGGCTGGTTCTTTCTTTAATTCTTTTTCTTCTTTTTCTTTTTGAGGAGCAGCCTCTTTCGGATGCTCCTTTTCAGTCTCTTTCTTACCAGGTGTTGAGGGAACTTTCTCCTGTTCCATAAAACTTTCTTTAATAAGCTGGGCCTCTTCTTCGCTTACGGATGAGGCATGGGACTTAACATCTAGACCCAGTTCCCTGGCCTCTTCAACCACTTCTTTTGACTGCAAATTTAAATCCCTGGATATTTCGTATATTCTTACTTTAGACATATTATTCTTTCCCGTTTTCCTTCTTTAACGCTTCCCGGGCTTTCATTTTTATTTTTTCTGCCGTTTTTTCGCCTATTCCTTCAATGCCTTGAAGTATTTTTATTTCCGACCGGGCAATTTTCTCAAGCGTATCCAGCCCCTGTTCCATAATTAAGCGGGCTGTTTTTTCACCTATGCCCGGAAGAGAAAGTATATCCTTAAGCCCCTTTTCAAAACTCTCTTTCTCTTTCTCTTTTATTTCCCCCTCGGCCTGTATATCTATATGCCACCCGGTCAGCCGGGCAGCCAGGCGCACATTCTGGCCGTTTTTTCCTATGGCCAGCGAAAGCATATCGTCTGTCACCACAACCCCGGCCTCTTTTTTCTCTTCATTGCTTATAAAAACTTCTTTCACCTCTGCTGGGCTAAGCGAGCTTTTAAGAAAAGTTTTAAGGTCGGAAGAATATTTAATGAGATCCATACGTTCACCGGCAAGCTCGTTTATAACTGCCTGGACCCTCACTCCGTTTATCCCCACACAGGCCCCTATGGGGTCAATGCGGGGGTTTTTACTTGTAACAGCCACCTTGCATCTTATCCCCGGCTCCCTGACTATCTTATGTATGGAAACCTCTCCGTCTGTTATTTCAGGGACTTCCAGCCTGAAAAGTCCTTCCACAAGGGCCGGATGGGTGCGGGAAACAAGTATCCTGGGCCCTCTCCCGTCCTTTGTGACCTCTACCACATAGACTTTTATCATCCCCCCCCGTGAAAGTCTCTCTTTTCTTATCTGCTCTCTTTCAGGAAGGACTGCTTCCACACCGTCTATCTCAACTATGCATCCCCCGCTTATAAACCTGTAGACATTGGCGGTAACAACCTTGCCTTCCTTATCTTTAAACTTTTTATATACGCTCTCTCTCTCGTTTTCCCTCATTTTCTGGATAATGATCTGTTTTGCCGTCTGGGCTGCAATCCGGCCGAACTTGCTGGCATCAACCTCTACCTCAACGGTATCACCCACGGCAGCGGAGGGATTTATTTTCAAGGCATCCATTTTTTTTATTTCAGTTGCCGGGTCCTTTACACTGCCGACAACCTCCCTTAAAGCAAAAACCCTTATTCTTCCGGTCTGGCGGTCTATTTTAGCACGGTAGTTATCCCCCTCTGCATGCTTTCGGTATGCAGAGTCCAGGGCATGCTCCACCATTTCCAGGAGCTCCCCGGTGGGTATTCCCTTCTCCTGCTCTATCTGTTCCAGGACTTCTCTTAAGTTTTCACCTATCAAATTTTAACCTCCAGCTTTGCGCTTGCGATATTTTTTAAATCAAATTCCTTTTTTTTCCCCCCGGCCTCTTTTATAAATATTTTTTCTCCTTCAATTCCCTGAAGGGTTCCCTTCCTGACCCTTGCTTCCCCCCCGGGGTCAAAGAGCTTAATTATTATATCCTGGCCCATATGTTTTTTGAAATCATCCTCGCTCTTAAGAGGCCTGTCAAGTCCGGGCGAAGAGACTTCCAGGTTATAGGAATGTTTTAAAAGCTCTCCGTGGCGATCCAGCTCATATCCCAGTTCCCTTGATATCTTTTCACAGTCATTGAGGGCCAGGCCTCCGGGCTTATCACAAAAAACCTGAAGAAACCATTTGCGGCCTCCCCTTCCGTACTTAAGGTCAACAAACTCATATCCAAGCCTTTCAACCTCATTTTTTATAATACCCGTTAATTCTGATTTAATGCTCATTTTAATTTTCTAAAAAAAATGCGGCAAACCCTGCTGCCACATATATCAGTAAATGTATACCAAATTACCGTACTTATTGCAAATATGAATTAAAGCCTTCTGAACTGAAAATTTCAAGTTCAGGAGTTATGATAAAAACTTCTATTTCATCTAATTCAGAAACAAGTTCCAGGGCCCTTTCAGGACCCATAACAAAAAAAGCCGTGGCCCAGCCGTCAGCCTCTGCGACAGATGGAGCTATGACCGTGACACTGGCGGAGCCGGTAGCCGGATATCCGCTTCGGGGATCAATTATATGATGATAAAGGTCCCCCTCCTCCGTAAAACTGTTTTCATAATCTCCGGAAGTGGCTACAGCCATATCCTTAAGCTCAAGAGTCTCTTTAATACCTCCCCCCCGGGGAGAACGGATCCCCACTCTCCACTTCCTGTCACCTTTCAGCCCCATGGCGTAAATATCTCCCCCGGCATCTATTAATGCCGAGGTTACCCCTTCTTTCCTTAAAACTTCAGAGGCCCGGTCAACGGCATACCCCTTGGCTATGCCCCCCATATCTATTTTAACTCCCTTTTCACTTTTAATTACCTTAGAGTCTCTAACCTTCAGCTTATCGGCTCCCACCAGAGAAAGGGTCTCTCTTATTTTTTCCCTCCCGGGTAGGGAAGGTTCCCGTGAGTCAAACCCCCACAACCTTATAAGGGGATATACGCTTATGTCGAAAGCACCCCCGCTGATGGCGGATATATTAAGCGATTTTTTTATCAGACCCACTATTTCAGTATCCATTACGGGAACGGAGTGGTTGTTAAAATCATAAAGAACCGACCCCTCACTGTAAATATTGAACTTATCATATATATGCTCCATCCTCTCCATAGCTTTACCCAGTTTTTTTTCCGCCCCTTTCCCCCCCGGGGTTCTGACGGAGCAGTAGGTGCCCATAATAAAACGGGTCTCGTTAATGTAATAAGATCCCGGTTCTTCCCCGGTCCTGAAATAAATGACGGAAAAGATTGCCGCCGCCAGGAAGGCTGAAAAAATAAGCAGGATTCTTTTAATAGGTAAGCGCATCATATTCCTCTTCCTCAGTTGATATTATCTTCACAATGACCTTTTCCGGAACACATACTATACTCTCCCAGGGTTTTGAAATCCAGCCGGTACGGATACAGACCTTTTTAGGACAGTTGGAACGGGATATTCTTATTTTCCCCCCGGAAACTTCCGCACTGAAACTCGGATAATCCAGTCTTTTTTCCTTTTTAAGGGAAACTGTCTGTTTAACTTCCCCGTCTGCAATTATCTGCGCCCTGTATGCCATCGTACTTTCAGCTGATAAACGAAAATACAGAAAGAGTCCGGCCCCTGCCAGCAGCACCGAAAAAAAGATTAAATGGTCGTATATACCTATTGCTTTAATTTTTTCTTTTATCACAGCAGTTTGATTATATAAATCGGGTAAGGCTATGCAAGCACGCACCAGCTGTTTATATGCCGATGCTTAAGGATCAGGAGGCGTATTTTATAAAGGCAAAGCTGTTCAGGTCCGGGACCAGGTAATCAGCCGGTTCAGCTCTCAGGTAGGATCTCATCCTGTGCAGCCAGGC
>PWQF01000218.1 GCA_003556865.1 Elusimicrobiota bacterium
CCCTCGTCTGAAAACAATCCCTCCATATCCGGTCTTCCGGTAATTATAATAACCGGGATATCCTTAAGCTCTTTTTTTTCTTTTAACTTTTTATTAAGCTCAGAACCGTCTATCCCGGGCATCATAACATCCAGTATAATTATGTCCGGTTTTTCCCTGTTTATTTTATCCCAGGCCTGGCTGCCGTCATAAGCCGCAATTATACTGTACTCCTGCAACCCTTCCCTTAATACGCACATAACATCCCTGTCATCTTCGGCAATAAGGACCTTTTTATTTTTTTTCTTCATTTTAAAACTCCTATCAGAAAGCTTTTCACTTCCTTATCTTTTTCTCTTATCCGGGCATAATACATACCGTTTGCCGCAGTTGTGCCCCTGGAATTTCTCCCGTCCCACTTAAAACTTCTCCCGTATCCCTTACTGAAACTCTCTTCCTTCCTGTAAACCAGATCCCCTATAAGGGTATATACCTCAAATGTAAGCCTGCTCTCCCTTCCCAGGTTAAACCGGATATTAAGCTGCCCCTCGTTGGGGTCAAAAGGGTTGGGATATACAAGCAGGCCGCTAAAATCCCGGCCGAGGCCGGAATAAGCCCTTAGAGAATAATAACCGGCATTGGAGATATGAGCTGAAATCCAGTTACCCTCTTTCCGGGAAAGACCGGTAAAAGGGGACCAGTACTCTTTTTCACCTTTTGCATTATCTTTATTTAACCTGAAAATCTCTAAAAAATCTGTATCTACATCCTCACCCATTACCATACCTTCCTCTTCAAAATAAAAAAGCTTAATTTGAGGGCTTTCATCAAAAGATTTAAGCAGGCGACCCTCATAATCATAAGCTTTTATTTGAACCAGGTTAACAGGGCTGTCCCCTATTTCCGGATTAATTCCGGCATCATTTTCGGCAGTAAAAACCTGGCTTATATCAACATCGTCTATGCTTATATATCCCGTGGTTTTCTTTCCCAGGGTCCGGGCGGGAACTTTTAAGGAAGCCCGGCCCGGATAATCTATTTCTGTCTCCTCTTCCGGGCCCAGCAGACTTACAAACTCTATTCTCCTTTCCCCGCTTTTTTGAGCCCTGCGGTCAAGCAGGGGGTGACCGGTGGAATCGGTTATCCCCTTTCCGAGGGTGATAATATATTTGCGGGAGGGCTCCAGCGCCGGGGCCGGAGTTATATGTATGCTTTCTCCCTCCCTCACCGCGGTCCTGTTTATATAGTTTCCGTACTGGTCATTAAAACTTATGTGGCCATGCGGCGCCACCGCCGCAGGTTTATTAAGATGCACTGTTATTGTTTCTGTGCCGCTGATTACCAGCCATTTCCGGTCAACTTCAATATTGCCCCCGCCTAAACCGGCCCCCAGTATTGATATGGGGTCTGTATTAACAATAAAAACCCCTTTGCCTTTACTTGTTCTTCTTATAAGTTCTGAATCCACAGCAACCACTTCCCAGTAATATTTTTTTTCGTCTTCAAGAGTTAGATTATGCTCTGTTACAGAAGAATTAAACCACCGCTCCTTATAAACCGGGCTGAAACTGCTGCAGGTGGATATTATAAGCCTGAATTCAAAATCCAGGCCCTGGGGGTGAAAGGTACTCTCCCAGTTTAAGGTGGGGGTGGAATAATAGATAAAAGTATTGCTTTTAGGGTATATAAGCCCGAATTCATTAACCGGGCTGAAACTGTTGCTTATGGAAAATTTTCCGGAAATATCTTCACCTTCCAGTCCCCTGTTATCCCTTACCACAACCTTAACTACAGTATCCTCTGAATCCGGCCAGTTTCCCGTTCCCCACTGGTAACTTTTAACACCGTCTCCTAACCTGGGGCTCTCCCGGTAAAAATTGGATCCCCCGTCTGTTGACACAAAAACTGTTGAATAATGAGTATCCCTGAGGTTGGGGTCGCTGTACTCCCACTGCACGGTGCGGACCCTCTCCCATTCTTCTCCTCCCGCAGGGGATATAAGCTCCACTTCCGGAGGCTCATTATAATTATTTATTGAAACCGGTCCGGTGGTGACCAGCGCCTCCAGACCCCTTTTATCTCTTACCCGGAACCTGATATAATAGTTTGAGGCATTTAACTCACTCCGGGAATCCCATTTAAAAAATTCTTCTTTTATATCTTCTGCCACCAAAATATCAAACTCACCCTCCTGGCCCATTGCCATATGAATATCAACATTTAAAATATCTTCCGGATCGGGATCAGATATATGATAATTAAATAAGATAGTGGAAGTTGACTTTTCCGTACCCGTACCCCATTTCCCTGCCACAGTTGATTTAAGAGCAATTTCAGGAGGGGCGTTGGTCCTGCACTGGGCCGGGGAAATAGCAGAAAGGTTACCGGCTTCATCCCTGGCTCTTACAGCGAAGTAATAGGTGGTATTATTTTCAAGTCCCTCTACGGTGAAACCTTCTTCTTTTCCCTCATATATTTTATCCTGGGGAAGATATACCGCCTGGTGGGAAGCATTATTCCAACCGGTCTGGTTGTCTATCTGCCACCGGGCATCATATTTTATAACATAATCAACAGCCTCTTCGTCCGTAGAGGTCCAGCTAAGTTCCACCGCACCGTTTATAATTTCTGCTCTTTGGGCCTGGAGCCCGGCTACCTGAGACGGAGGAACAGTATCCACCCTTACCGACCAGGGAACAGAATATTCTCCCCAGCCATTTCCGTCATATGCCCTCACTTTCCAGTAATAGGTGGTTCCCTGAGGCAGATCATACTCAAAATGGCTCCAGTTATACTGCTCTTCAATGCCGCTAAAACTTAAATAAAGCGGGTCAAAATCAACAGCAGTAGATATCAGAAGCTCATACTCCAGGCTGTCCCCGTCTGCATCGGGAGCATTGCTCCATTCAAATCTTACCGGCCAGTTTGAAACCCCGCCGTCCCCGGCCGAAGAATAAGGGGGGGGCGCAGGCTGGGGGAGCCCGGGTCTGTGGTTGTAGCTCAGGCTTATATTCCTTACCCTGAAATCATTGCAGGCTCCCGGGAGCTCCCTCTCCATATAAAGCCTGAATTTAAAATATCTTTTATCATTAAAAAAAGAAGAGATTTCTTCGCCGGGTTCCGTAAAATAGCTGCCGGTGCCACCTCCCGGACCCCGGAAAAGGCCTGTTTCCGGGCTTTGGGATGCAGCCAGCTGAAACCGGATCTCGCCGTCCGCCGGAACTTCCGCGTCCCAGTCCAGCGAAAGGTATTCAAGGGTGGTCTCAGGATATCCCGCATCATACAAGGAAGAAGTGTAGCTCCCTGTGGAGCTTAATCTGTATTCCCAGGTATCGCCTTTTATTTCATTTTCTTCCGGATCCAGTTCCACAGGGGATGAGTCCCCTCCAAATAAAACCGTGGCACGGCAGAGACGGCAGTAGGCAAGCTCCAAAGACTGCCGGGGGGAAGGAAACCCGGCCGGGGCCAGCGGGTCCTGGAGACGCCAGCTGACTGTTTCGGGATTAAAAACCCAGAGGTCGTTAAAGACATTTTCGCTATCTCTGCCCCCGAATAGAACCGCAACTTTTTCAGAGGGGTCCCAGCTCATTGAGGCCCTCCTCCTGGCAGGGGGGGAAGAAGAGGGATAAATTTGGGTCCAGGAATAATCAGACAAATCATAAAGCCAGGTATCGTTAAGAAACCCCTCTTCCATATTATACCCGCCGAAAAGAATAAATTTTCCGTCCCCTGCATAAGCCATAGACCCATGCTGCCGGGGCGAGGGAGAATCAGGCAGAGATATTTTCTCCCAGCTTTCTTCCTTTAAATCAAACTCCCAGGTATCGCCCGTATAGGAGTCCCCCTGCTGCACACCCCCGAATAAAAGGCTCCTGTCCGGTGAGAAGGCAAACGAGTGTCCGAACCTTCCGGGAGGGGAACTTGAAGTTATTATTTTCTTCCAGCTTTCTGACTCCTCAACCCATTCCCAGGTATCGCTAAGGAACCCCTCTGCCCCGTAACCGCCGAAAAGTATCCCCCCGTCAGCCTTGGCTCCCTGCCGGGGAGAGGGGGAAAGAAGGAGAGATATCTCTTCCCACTCTCCATGATTATATTTAAAGGTTTTAGATGAGACAGTCCCGTCATAAAGGTAACCCCCGAAAAAATAAATATTCTCGTCTCCGCTCCACATCGCGTGCCACCTGCGGCCCGGGGGAGGGAGCTCCACATTTTTTTTATCCCACCTGTTTAAAAGAACCAGTCCATCCTCACTCTCTTGGACTTTATTAAATATTCCCGTAAAATTTCCCGATTCCTCTTCAACTACAGAAGCGGCCCGGGCATAAAAATTCTGCAGAGTAAAAATTAAAAGCAGAAAAAAAAGAGACTTCATTTTTACCTGATTTTTTTAGCAGCCTGCTCCACAGCCTCCCTGAATTCTGATATTTCAAAGGGTTTTATCAGAAGCGAGGATGCCCCCATTGAAAAAACTTTCTCCTCCAGGCCATCCTCCAGGTAGCCTGTAATTACAATTATTTCA
>PWQF01000056.1 GCA_003556865.1 Elusimicrobiota bacterium
CTTTCCCTGGGTCATTGTTTAACCTCCTTTAGGTTCTTACCAACACTAAAAAGGTTAGCAATGGCCCACTACTTTTGTCAAAGAGCTCGTTTGTAAATTACAGAAAATATTTTATATCATCTAATTTACCGGCATTATCTGAAACAATTGTATTATCTTAACATTTACATAATAAAAATCAAACTTAATCATATGAAACTAGTAGGAATTTTAAGGTGGAGGATTTAATATTGAAAACCGCTGCTGCCTATAAATTCCCTTATTATTGATGTGGAGGGAATTTCATCGGCCGGCACAGGAAGAAAGAACTCAAGATAATTAAGCAGTCTGCGGGCCTCGTAGTAGCATACGGAGCGGGAAGCTTTTATTTTTATAAGGAGCTTTTCCAGCATAGGTTTAAGCACTGCCTGTTCATAAATAAGGGAAGAATTGAAAAATATTTCCGCCCGGTCCTGATAGGGAAAAACATATTTTTCCTCCCCGTGCCTTACCAGGGGAAACCGTTTCAGTGTTTCAGAGGCGCTATGGTTCCGGAACATAGAATCACGTATAATCCGGCGCATAAGCCTGGAATCAGAAGTAAATATCCTGGAATTATAATCTATACACAGCTGGGTAAGGGCGCTTACAAATATTTTCATCTGATTTGTTTCTTTTACGCTGCCGGTAATCAAAGGGTTAAGCCCGTGTATCCCCTCTACAAGTATAACAGTTCCCGGAACAATTCTTATTTCATTGCCGCTTGTTTTTCTTTTTCCTGTCTTAAAGTCAAAATCGGGTGTAAAGACAGGCCGTCCCAGTGAAAGACTCCTCATCTGTTTTTTAAAAAGTTCTATATCCATTGCCTTCACGGTTTCAAAGTCCAGCTCTCCGTCGGGAGTCCGGGGGGTTTTTGAACGGGGAAGAAAATAATCATCTAAATGGAGGGTCTGGGGCACAAGCCCGTTTACCTTAAGCTGTACGGCCAGCCTTTTAACAAAAGTGGTTTTCCCCGAAGAAGAAGGCCCTGATATAAAAACAAAGTTTTTCTGAGGCTGGTTTTCTTTTATACAGTCGGCTATCTTTGCTATCTTCTTTTCGTGGAAAGCCTCCTGAACCTTTATCAGTTCCGATATCTGACCTGTTTCCACGGTCCGGTTAAGGTCCGGAGCATGATGAACCCCCAGTATACTGTTCCATTTTTTTGTCTCCTCATATACCCGGAAAAGCTTTTCCTGCCGGTCAGCATCTTTTGGAATTTCACTTAAGCTTTTGCCCGGATACTGAAGCACAAATCCCTTCTTATATCTCAAAAGCCGGAAAGAGCCCAGAACACCGGCGTGTGCGACGCAGTCCAGAAACATAAAATCAAAATACCGGCCCGCAAATACAAGCTTAAGCCTTTCTCTTTTAAGCCAGCAGGCTGCCCGGGCCTTATCGTGACGTCCGGCCCGGCTGAACATATCCAGGGCCTCATCCCTGCTCACCTCTTTTACACTAAAGACCATTTTTTTCTTTACCATTTCTTTCATTTTTGCCGTGGTTTTTCTTAGGAAATCATCCGGCAGGCGGAAGGAACTCTCGGGTTCAAATAAATAGCCGTGCATAATGGTCTGTCCCACCTGGAGCTTCAGACCGGGATAAAGTTCCTCCAGGGCGCTCTGCAGAAGAACCGTAAGGCTTCTCCGGTAAACCTCAACCCCGTGTTTTGTTGTATAATCGGCCTTTTTCCCCAGAGCTGTGTCAAAAATATTTTTTTCTTTACTTTTTTTCATACTATTATTATTTATTACAGATTAAGCCTTTTTTTTCAAATAAAATCAACCGGGCTGTCATCTCCTAAATATTTTTTCAGGAATCTCCTTTAAGCCAATATGCCTGCTTCACTTTTCTGCTGCTGCCGCGCCTAGGGGGCTTGAGGGAACGGAAGGACCTGAGGATTGCAATTTAAAATTTATTAATATATAATTTCTCCCAGACGAAGGAAGAAGTCTGTACAAGTAAGACTTCAGTTAAAGTAGTTGCTACAGGAGAAGAGAGAATGGAAGGAAGCAAGTTGTATGTGGGGAACCTTAATTACGACGTAACGGAAGACCAGCTTAAAGAGCTTTTTGCCCAGCACGGTGAGATTAAGGATATTGTAATTATAAAAGATAAGTTTACCGGCAGGTCAAAAGGTTTCGGTTTCGTGGAGTTCGCCACTTCCGAATCCGCCCAGAAAGCTGTCGACGCCCTTAACGGTGAAGATCTTATGGGCCGGGACCTGAGGGTAAACGAAGCCCGCCCAAAACGGGACAGCAGGAGATAAAATAATATAACAAAAAAGTCAGGGGCCGCATACGGTTTTTACCCTATGCGGCCCTTTTTTTTACCTCCTTTAAAAATCATCCTCCAATCTGCTCTCCATTAAACTTGACAAACAACTCTTTAAAGATAAATATGTTAACATATAAGTAATATTTAAAGGAGGCTTTAATGGCTAAAAAAGTAAAAGAGAATATAAGCTGGGTAGGTAAAGTGGACTGGGAGCTTAAAAAATTTCACGGGAACGAATATTCTACCCACCGGGGCACCACTTATAACTCCTACCTGGTAAGAGACAAAAAAACAGCTTTAATAGATACTGTCTACAGACCCTACGCAAGGGAATTTGTAGATAACCTGAAAAAGGAGATAGACCTTAAGGATATAGATTATATTATATCCAACCACTCCGAGACAGACCATAGCGGCGCGCTTGAAGAACTTTTGAAAGAGATACCTGATGTTCCTGTCTACTGCACAAAGATGGGGGCTGCTTTCCTAAAGGGCCACTATCACGGAAACTGGAATTTCAAGCCGGTAAAGACGGGGGACAGGCTCAGCCTTGGAGAGAGGGACCTGGTATTTATAGAAGCCAGGATGCTGCACTGGCCGGATAATATGTTCTCTTACCTGACAAAAGATAATATCCTTTTTTCAAATGATGCTTTCGGACAGCATTACGCCACGGAAGACCTTTTTAACTACCGGGTTGACCGGTGCGAACTTTTTCAGGAAGCAATTAAGTATTATGCCAACATACTCACCCCTTTCAGTTCCCTGGTTACCAGGAAAATAGAGGAACTTATTTCAATGGGGGTCCCGGTTGAAATGATATGCCCCAGCCACGGTGTTATATGGGAAAAAAACCCCCTGCAGATAGTTGATAAATATAAACTCTGGGCTGACTCCTACAGTGAGGAGCAGGTAAGCGTATTATATGATACCATGTGGAACGGGACAGCAAGGATAGCCCGCGCTGTTGCTGACGGGATCAAAAAGAGAAACCCTCAAACCCGCATAAAAATGATGAAGGTATCCGAATCCGACAAAAACGATATTGTAACCGAAGTTTTTAAGTCACGGGCAATCGCAGTCGGCTCTCCAACCGTTAACCGGGGCATCCTGACATCCATTGCCGCTATCCTTGAGGAGATAAGGGGCCTGGGATTTAAAGGAAAGAAAGCCGCGGCCTTCGGAAGCTATGGCTGGAGCGGGGAATCCCCCTCTATGATCAGTAATATGCTCCGGGAGGCCGGGTTTGATATGTCAGGAGAACCGCTTAAGATAAAATGGAACCCAGATTCCGGCCAGTTAAACGAATCTTATAAATGGGGGGAAACCCTTAACTTTTAAACTGAAGGCTCAATCGTTCCCGTTCTTAAGAAAAGCGCGGATAAGGGATACTATCCCCTGTATAAAAAATACTGCAGCCACCCAGTAGTAAAAAAACCTGGGGCTGGTTAATATAAGAGCGGCCACTGCTATATAAATCAGGCCTACAAACAAAACACTCAGTTTTTCATATTTCATATCTATATCCTTTTTTATCTGCATCGGGAAACCTCACCAGATAGCTTATGCCGTGAATTAAAAAGACCATTGCAACCAGGTAGCGCACAAACTGGGGGAACCGGATAACGGCAATGCTTATAACCAGGTATATAATTCCGGTAAATATTAAAGAGACCCTAGGGGAGTTGCCTGTTTTACTGCTTATCAAATCGGCGGCCCTTAGAAAGCTGTTGTACTTTAAAAAAAGCCTGACTACCGATGAAGTGGGTGGTGAAGCCTCCATATTTTCTCTAACGCTTGACCAGAACCTGCCGAAAAAAATTATATTTGCAAAAATTCCAACCATAAAGAGGCTCAGCAGGTATGTGAGCTGCGAATAGTAGTCGCCCCAGGTAAGAAGAAGCCCTATCTCGTCAAAAAAGAGGCCCAGTCCTGCGCCGTACATTACCGCCAGCTGTTTGCGGTTTAAGGCCCGGCTATCATTAATTGCCAGCCATCCGGAAATAGCTATAAGAAGTATCCCGGTGTAAAAGTGGTGAATATGGTAACCGAAAAGAATTATGTTTCGTCCGATGTAAAACCGGACCCCGGGCATCTCACCTGCCTTAGCGGCAGCGGCAAACTCGCTCTGAGCCGAACCGGCCAGGAAGACACCCAGCCGGATAAGAATAAGGGCC
>PWQF01000059.1 GCA_003556865.1 Elusimicrobiota bacterium
GGATATCTGTCCTTAACCTGGGTGAGGGAATCTCGTATACCGGGGAGGGGAAAAAAGATCCGCTTCCTATTAAATTGAAGGGGGGGATAGCTTATCCGCTGAGGCTGAGCAGGGAGCATTCCCTTATTGCCGCTTCTGATTTAAGTTATGATGTCTACGGTCGCCAGATCCGGGGAGGCGCCGGTATGGAGTATATTCACAGGGAACTCTTTTTTTTAAGGGCCGGATACTTTATTAATTATGAGATAAAAAATTTCACCTGGGGCCTGGGCGTTATTTACGGGAAATTTCAGTTTGATTACGGTATGGAATTAAGCCCGGCCATAAATTCCCGTCATCTTCTTATGCTCCGGGCCCGGTTTTAAAAAATGAAAACAGGTTTAACTTCATTCTTATTACTCTTTTTAACCTTCTGCCGCCTGGGCGCCGATTTCAGCCAGTACCCCGGCAGCTTGGTCCCCCTGAAGCAGTCAGCTTCCGCCTGGGGGGATTTTAATAATAACGGTTACTGGGACCTGGTAATGATAGGAAGAGATCTTAGCGGAGACCGTCGGACGGTTCTTTACCGAAACACTGGGGGGGAGCTGGAGGTTGTAACTGGGCACGGAATAGTTAATGCAGATACGGGGGCCGAGCATTTCGGGGATCTGCTGTGGGCGGATATAAATAACAGCGGAAGGCTGGACCTTATCGTAGCCGGAGACAGTGAAGAGGGGCGCGGCGCCTGGATATATGAGAATACGGGGGCTGGCTTTATTCTTATCCAGGAAATAGAAGAGAGCGTCTCTTCACTGGCGGCCGGTGATTATAATAATAACGGAAGGCTGGACCTGGCGGTGGGGACCAGGGTCTCTGCAGAGGAAATCATATTATACCGTAATACCGGGGATGGCTTTGTCAGGTCCGGAGCGGAAGGTTTTGAGACGCCTTTTTCCGCCCAGGACCTGGTATGGGCGGATTTAAACAACAGCGGCAGGCTGGACCTTGTGGCCTGCGGGCAGGACAGGGATGATTTGCCAGTTACAGTTGTTTATGAGAACCTGGACGGGGTTGATTTTAAAGAATATCTTTCCGGTAAGGCAGGGGCCCTTATAAATGAAGGTTTTGCGCTGGGCTCTATTGCTGCCGGTGATTATAATAATAACGGGATGATTGATATAGCATTATCCGGGCTGGTAGAGATATCACCGGACCGGCCGGCTACGGTCATATATGAGAACAGTTCATCTGAAGGAGTTATTTCTTTCAGCTCAGCCACATTTGCCCTTCCCGGGGTTTATAACAGCGCCCTGGCCTGGGGAGATTTTAATAATGACGGGACCCTTGACCTTGCCCTTTCGGGTATTGACGGCGACGTAAGGGGTGAGGATAATATTTACCTCCGGGTTTATTATTCCACGGGTCCGGAGCCTTTTGACGCCTATATAGACCTTATGGGAGAAGACCGGGGGCTGCAGAGGGGCTCCCTTGCCTGGGCCTCCTTTCAACAGGCGGGAAGACTGGACCTTATTGCCGCCGGCCTGGATGATATACCTTCTCCACCCACTATTTCCGGCACCCCGTTTACCGAACTTTACCTGGGCAGCGTTTCTCCCAAGCCCCCGCCGCCGGCTGTTTCAGTAGATGAAATGGCTTCGGTATATTATGAAGGAAAACTTTATATTATGTGGAACCCCCCGGCCGGAATAGAAGATGAATTTTATTATAATTTCAGGGTGGGTGAGGATGAAGGAGGAGATAATTTGGTCCCGGCAAGGTACGGCTCCCCTCTTATGGGCAGCTACCTGACAAAAGCTTCCACTTCCACGCACGGTGATGAGAAAATAAAAAACCGGCAGATACCGGGCATAGGGGGGTACAGGTATGTAAGGGTATTGGAAATTTCCGGCAGCAACTACCACTGGGCGGTTCAGTCCATTAACCCATCCCTGGGTTTTAACTGGACCGATGCCAGCACAGGTACCTGGAGCGGCAACAAGGTTTTTATTGATACAACTCCCCCGGTGGGGTATCCGGCGCCCGTTTCCCCGGATAAAAACTATACTTATGACCGGGACCTTTTATTTATGTTAAGCAGAAACAGTTCACAGGATCCAGAAACAGGTATATACGGAGCATATGTTCAGGTCCAGGCGGTAGACTATAATGAAACTTTTCCCCAGGAAGGAAATATTGTATGGGAGGGAGAGGTCTGGGACCTTGCGGGCCCGGGGGTCTGGGATGGCGGGGGAGTGTTTCAGTTTGAGTACCGGGGCAGTTATGATAAAAGCTACCGGGTAAGGGCAAAAGCCCGCCACGGGTATACAATGAATATTCCCACAACCACCTACCTGACCGACATCTACTTTAACGAGGGGCTGACTGAAGAGGAGTGGAACCGGGATCACCGCTCGCCTCATTATACCTCGCAGGGCCCTTATGACGGCTGGTCCCAGTGGAGCAGCCCTCTCACCCCGGTAGAGCTTCTCAGCGTAAGGAACAATTTTATAACAGAGCCAAAAGTCCAGCATGCGGATATAGGGGTTTTTGCGATTTCTTCAGGCAGAGCTATAATAAGGGTGTTTGACAGTATGGGAGGTCACGTGGCGACACTTTTTGATGAGAAACTGTCTGCTGGAGAACGAAGGATTGTGGAGTGGAACGGGGTAAATTCAAGGGGTAAGGCAGTTGCCAGCGGCATATACTACATAAATATCCAGCTTCCCGACGGTGAGGATACTTCTAAGGTGGCAGTAATAAAATAATGAAAAAGAACAGGGGTGTAACCTTAATTGAACTTGCCCTGGTAATGGCAATCCTTGCTGTCATAGGCGGGGCCGGGGCTGTTTTTCTCCGTCATACTTTTGATGTCTGGTGGAGCACCAGGGATGTGGTGGACATACAGTCATCCTCCCGCGCTGCGCTGGATGAGATGTCCACCTTTATAAGGCAGGCCGATGAAACGGATATAATAATATCCCAGGACGGGGATTCTATCCGTTTTACCGTGGGTCAGAGTGAAGCTGAGTGGGGGCACTCCGACCGGGGTTTAAGATATTTCCGCAGCGGCAGCAGATTAAAGCGTTATATGAAAGGCTCTACAACCACCCTGGTAAGCGGGGGTATCACTGATTTCAGCGTAAGCCATTCTACCGGTCCCGGCCGGTTTGAATCGGTTAATATTTTAATAGAAGCTTCTAAAGGCCAGGAGATTTCAGATTTTTCCAGGAACATAGTTTTAAGGAGCAGAATGAGTGAGTAAAATAGAAACGGGAAGTTTTATAAGTCTTGAAGGGCCGGAGGGATCGGGTAAATCCACCCAGGCGCTTATGCTTTCCCGGTACCTGGAGAGCATAGGCATAAATTCGGTGCGCACAAGAGAGCCGGGCGGGGTAAGCATATCTGAAAACCTGCGCAGCCTGCTCCTGAATCCCGGCAGCATCATCTCCCCCCGCACAGAGCTTCTGCTTTATGCTGCCGGAAGGTCTCAGCATACCGATGAGCTTATACAGCCTGCCCTCTCCCGGGGAGATTTTGTTATATCGGAAAGATATACCCATGCCAGCCTGGCTTACCAGGGATACGGCCGGGGTCTGGACCTTAACCTCATAAATAAGCTTAATTATATTGCTACGGGGGGAGTCAGCCCTGATCTTGTGATACTGCTTGATATTGAAAGCAGCCGGGGATTAAAAAGAGTTGAAAGCTCGGGCCGGGACCTGGACCGTCTGGAATCGGAAGATATGGAGTTTCACCGCAGGGTGCGGGAGGGGTATCTGGAGATGGCCGGCAGAGATGAAACCATAGAGGTGGTTGATTCTTCTCTTCCCCTTCAGCAGGTACACGGTATAATTATAAAATTAATTAAGAAGCACGAACTGATAAACTGAAATGGTGATGGCCGCCTCTATTTTTCAGGGAAGTTGAATTGAAATTTTCAGATATTTTGGGACATAGCAGAAATATAGAGCTTTTTAAAAGCTTTGTTTTGTCAGGTCGCATACCGCACGGCCTGCTTTTTACCGGCCCCGCAGGATTGGGTAAAAGAAAAGCGGCAGCTGCCTTTGCCTCCATGCTCTCCTGTCTCCGGCCCGGAGATGAAGGCGCCTGCGGCAGCTGTTCTTCCTGCCTGAAACTTAAGAAGCAGTCTCATCCCGGGATAAATTTTGTGGCTTCGCCCAAACTGGAGGGAGAGAAAATAAAGATAGATTTCAAGGATACTCAACTGCTTATTCCAAATATTACTGCTTCTTCTTTACCCGAGACCGGCAGAGGAGAATATGACGGAGAGGGCGAAGAGATAAAAAGCTTTTCCCCCACCCTGAAGATAAATATCCGGCAGATAAGGGAGCTTAAAAGGCTCTCTTATCTTAAGCCGGCCGGTGAGCTGAAAAGAAAAGTTTTTATAATAGATGATGTTTCCCGTATGAGCAGGGAGGGGATGAATTCTCTGCTTAAAATACTTGAGGAGCCCCCTCCCC
>PWQF01000060.1 GCA_003556865.1 Elusimicrobiota bacterium
GAAAAGAGAAGGAAGGGGTTTTCCTGTATATGAGACAGGAAGGCAGGGGGGTCGGGCTTGTAAATAAGATAAAAGCCTATTGTCTGCAGGACGGGGGAATGGACACGGTGCAGGCAAATCAGGCACTGGGTTTTAAGGCTGACCTCAGGGATTACGGGATAGGCGCCCAGATACTTTCCCATCTGGGCCTGGGCGATATAAGGCTTCTTACAAATAATCCCCGGAAAATTGTAGGGCTTAGCGGTTACGGCCTTAATATTACCCAAAGGGTTCCCCTTTCCGCATCGCCCAACCCTGAAAATAAAAGGTATTTAAAAACAAAAAAAGAGAAGCTGGGTCATTACCTTGACTGCTGAAAAAGTGAAGTAGAAAATATATAACGGAAAGAAAGGAGAAATAAAATGGAAAAAGTAAAAGGAGAATTAAATGGTTCAGGGAAAAGGGCTGCAATAATAGTCTCCCGGCGGAACGGACAGGCTGCTTTAAGGCTTCTCTCAGGCGCGGTTGCCGAACTTCAAAGAAACGGCATGAACGGTGAGGCTCTTACTGTTTACGAGGTTCCGGGCTGCTGGGAAATTGCAGGCTGTCTTAGTAAAATACCGGACACATCTTTTGATATGATAATTTGCCTGGGAGCTGTAATCAGGGGAGAGACGCCGCACTTTGAATATGTTTCATCGCAGACGGCAAGAACCATTGCCCAGCAGGGAGTTGAAAAAAGTATTCCGGTCTCCTTCGGCGTTCTTACAACCGATACACTTGAGCAGGCACTGGAACGTTCCGGCGGCAAAGCGGGAAACAAGGGGGAGGAGGCAGCCCGGGCAGCCCTGGAAATGTCTGATATGTATATGAAAATTAAATAAAATGGGCTCCCGCCGCAAAGCAAGAGAAGTTGCCGTCAAGGTTATATACCTAGCCGATACTACCGGAAAAAGTAGGGATGAAGCCTGGGAGATGGCAGGCCAAAGCTGCCCGGGAAAGGAGAAGGAATTCGGTAAAAAACTTGCATACGGTGTTTTTGATGAACTTGAATTTGTTGATGAGCTTATTAAAAAACATGCTAAAAACTGGTCGCCTGAAAGAATAGCGGCAGTGGATAAGGCAATTATGAGACTGGCCCTTTATGAAATATATTTTAAAGAAAATATTCCTAAGATTGTAAGCATAAATGAAGCGGTTGAGCTGGCAAAGAAATACTCCACTGCCAATTCCCACCGTTTTGTAAACGGTATAATTGACAGTGCTTCCTCCGGCCGGAAAAATAAAAAAACAGTAGATAATCCAGAAAATGAGTGAAAAAATAAAAAAAGAGATAGAATCTTTAAGAAAAAAGGTAAGAAAACATGACCGGCTTTATTATCTTAAGGGAACTCCCATAATAAGCGATTCTCAATATGACCGGCTTTACCGGAGACTTAAAGAGCTGGAAGAGAAATTTCCCTCTTATGATTCTCCTGATTCTCCTACTAAAAGAGTGGGGGGCGGTGTTCTTGAGCAGTTCAGGACCCTTCCCCACAGGGAGCCCATGCTTTCCCTTGATAACCTCTATTCGAAAGAAGAACTGAAAGGTTGGCTGAAAAAAAGAGAGAAAAAAACAGGAGAGAATAAAGGGTATGTGGTAGAAGAGAAAATTGACGGAGTGGCTATTTCCCTAACGTATGAGAATGGAATTCTTACTCTTGCCCTGAGCAGGGGTAACGGGAGGGAGGGGGATGATATAACCCGTAATATAAAAAGGCAGATGGTTATTCCTCTCAGGCTTGATTCTTCTCCGGTGCCCGATATGGTTGAGATAAGGGGGGAATTATATATCAGCCTGTCGGAGTTCAGAAGGATAAACAGCATAAGGGAGGAGAAGGGCAAAAATGTTTTTGCAAACCCCCGTAATGCCTGCGCAGGCAGCCTTAAGCTCCTGGACCCTTCAAAAAGCGCCCGGCGCCGGATGAGCGCTTTCTTTTACTCTGTAGGAGCCTGGGAGGGGGCGCCCCCCCCCCGCACCCAGGAAGAGCTGCTTAATATTTTATCTTCCTGGGGGCTTCCGGTTAATAAGAATTTTTATTGCTCTTTAACTTTAAATGATATATTTGAATCTATTGAAAAACTGCGCCGGTTCAGGGAGGAGAGGGATTATGAGGTGGACGGGGCGGTTATAAAGGTCAATTCAATTAAAGACCAGAAAAATTTAGGAGCAACAGTTAAATCACCCCGGTGGGCGGTAGCCTATAAATACGAATCTAAAAAGGCAATTACCCTTATAAAGGATATTGAATATTCCGTGGGCAGGACAGGGACAATAACTCCGGTAGCCAAGCTTGAGCCTGTTAAGGTCGGGGGGGTGACTATTTCCAGAGCCACAATGCATAATTTTGACTTTACAGAAAAAATAAAAGCGGGAAAAGGGGACAGGGTTGAAATAGAAAGAGGCGGTGATGTTATACCCAAGATCCTTGGGCTGGTAAAAAAATCCCCAAATAGCAAAGGGGTGCCTCTCCCCGCCAAATGTCCCTCCTGCGGTGAGAAAATCAGGAAGGATCCGGAAGGGGTTTATATAAGATGCCTGAATATTTCCTGCCCTGCCCAGTTAAAACAGAAGCTGATACATTACGGCTCCCCCGGAGCGATGGATATACAGGGCCTGGGAGAAAGCGTGGCCGGGCAGCTTGTAGAAGAGGGGCTGGTAAAAAAGCTTCCCCACCTTTACCGCTTAAGAAAAAGAGATTTAATACGGCTGGATCTTTTTGCCGACAGGAAAGCCGATAACCTTATAAAAGAAATAGATGAGAGCAGGGAATGCAGCCTGGATTCCTTTATATGGGCTCTGGGTATAAGGCAGGTGGGGCGGCATATTGCCTCTGTTCTGGCCAACAGACTGGGAAGCATGGAAGCCCTGTCAGCTGCCGGAAGGGATGAACTGGAGGAGATAAAAGAGATAGGACCGGTGGTAGCAAAAAATATAGTTAACTTTTTTTCCGGAACTGAAAATAAAGAGACTGTTCGGGAACTCTTAAACCGGGGAGTAAAACCCCGCCTGCAGAATAGGGGAGGAGGACTGGAGGGAGAAAGTTTTGTATTTACAGGCTCCCTTAAAAAGTACAGCAGAAATGAAGCAAAAATGGAAGTTGAGGAAAGGGGGGGGAGGGCAGTCTCTTCACCCAGCTCCGCTACGGATTATCTGGTAATAGGGGAAAATCCGGGTTCTAAAGCGGAAAAAGGTAAAAAACTGGGGTTAAAAATAATAGATGAAGAAGAGTTCGAGGAACTGATAGGTAAATAATTATGCAAAAAGATTCAAAAGCGGCCCTGCTTAAGAATTTAAGGGAAATAGAAGTGGCTTGGAAAAACGATAAAAAGAAAATAATAAATGAAAAACGGAGCCTTATGAAGGAGATAAGGGAGCTTAAGAAGGATCTGGAGATAGTTAAAAATAAAAGTGAACTTGATTTAGCGGCAAAAGAGCAGACCCTTAATATGCTGAAAACAACTTTAGGGGGTCGGACCCGGGAACTGGATGAAAAGTACCGGGAAGTAAAAAAAGAGAGGGATAGTTTAGCTGAAAAACTTAAAAGCATGGAATCAAATATTTCCCTCACCCGGCGATCCGGTAAAGAGAAACTGGAGCAGTTAAAGAGGGAGCAGTCTGAAAAAATTGAGGAGATTAACAGGCAGCATGGCCTGGAGATACAGAAGTTAAAAGAAAAGCTTGAAAAAGTTAAGGAAAAAGAAATAGAGGATGAGCTGCAAAAGGCCCGGGAAAAAATGAAAAAGGAGAGCGAGGAGGTTATACTCCGTCATAAGAATGCCTGGCGGGAAGAGTTAAACAAGAAAGAGCTTCAGATGCAGGAGCAGAGGAAAAAGTGGGAGAGAGAGTACGAGAGCAGAAGGATAGAGCTTGAAAAAAGGGAAAAGGAGTATATTGAAGACCTTCTGGAAAAATTTAAAAATAACTGACACCCCTTCTTTTAAGCGGCGGACAGTTATTTGTATGCTGCTGATTTTCTTATTCTCAGGCGAGAGAATTTTCGGTGCATCCAGAATGTCTGAGGCCCTTAATGCCCATTCCAGGGGCAGAAAGGAAAGATCCCTTGAGATTATTAAATCCTATGTTAAAGAGAACCCCGGGGACCAACTGGGTCTTAGGGTTATGAATGCAATAAAGGAAAGCCTGGCTTCGCATCACCTTAAAAAGGCCTATACATTCATATCAGAGGGTTTTCCCCGGAAGGCTTCCCGCCAGCTGGATTTGGCGGCGGGATATCATAGCCAGTTTACCAGCGAAATCGAAAAGGAATATTCCCGTCTTCTTGAGGAATACCCGGAAAGGGAAGCAGCTCATAATATTCTTATGGGTCTTCTCTCTTCTGAACGGCCTTCCCCGGCAGAATTTAATGAGGTGCGAAGGCTGGTAAGGGAGGAAGAGTTAAACCGGCTGGGAGAAGAAAAAATTGAAAATGAA
>PWQF01000289.1 GCA_003556865.1 Elusimicrobiota bacterium
CCTGGATAAGGGAACAATATCCAGGGCTGCTCAGGATACCGGTATTCTGCTCAGCTGCGAGGAGCACCAGAAAGGGGGTTTTGGAAATATAGTTGCCGGAGCCGCTTTGACTCTAAAGGAGTTTAATGCGCCTTTGATTATGGATATGGTGGGAGTAGATGATAAATTCGGGGAAAGCGGTGCCCCCTGGGAGCTTATGGTTGATTTTCAGCTGGTGGCAGAAAATATAGCCCGGAAAGCCTTAGATCTGCTGGAGAAGAAAAAAAAGCAGATTTAAAGGAGACTTTTTGCCCGGACTTGAAAATTTAATAAAAGCATCAGCCGGTTTTAAAAAAGCAGACCTGCTTATTAAAAATGGGCGCCTGATTAATGTTTTCTCAGGAGAAGTAAGAAGAACAGATGTAGCTGTATACCGGGGAGTTATATGCGGGTTCGGGGATTACCGGGCCGAAGAGGTAATTGATATAAAGGACTCTTACCTGCTACCCGGGTATATTGACGGCCATATACATATTGAAAGCTCAATGCTTACTCTTTCCGAGTTTGCCCGGGCTGTAGTTCCCCTGGGCACAACTACTGTTGTTGCCGATCCCCATGAAATAACAAATGTGCTTGGTCTGGATGGCATTAAATATATGCTTGACTCTTCTAAGTACCAGCCCCTGGAAGTCTTTCTCACTATGCCTTCCTGCGTTCCCGCCACCGCTATGGAAACTTCAGGGGCGGTAATAAGCGGGGGAGATATTTTTCCTTATTTATCTGAGAAATGGGTGGTGGGACTGGGGGAGGTTATGGATTTTGCCGGTGTTGTTAATTGTGAAAAGAAGGTCCTGGATAAGTTAAAACTCATATCCGGAAAGCGTATAGAAGGGCATGCCCCGGGGCTGCAGGGCAAAAAACTTTCAGCCTATATTTCCGCCGGGATAACTTCAGACCATGAAAGTACCCTCCTGTCGGAAGCCAGGGAAAAGCTGAGCAAGGGAATGCATATAATGATACGGGAGGGGACTGCCACTCAAAACCTTTCAGAACTTCTCCCCCTGGTTAGCAGGGTTAATGCCCAGAATTTTTCTTTTGTTTCCGATGACAGGTCTCCCGGTGATTTAATAAATAAAGGTCATATGAACCATATTGTAAGAAAGGCCTGCAGTGAGGGAATGGAGCCTGTTGTGGCTGTAATGCTTGCCTCCATAAATACGGCCAGGTATTTTAACCTTGCGGGCAGGGGTGCTATTGCCCCCGGATATGCTGCGGATATGCAGGTTGTTGAATCTTTCAGCAGTTTAAAACCGCTTATGGTATTTAAAAACGGAAAACTTGTAGCTGAAAAAGGGGAGCTAAAAAAGCTTTCAACAAAACCCAGGGACATACATATAAGAGGTTCGGTAAACGTGAAATGGCTCCAAAAGAAAGATTTTAAATTAAAAGCTGCCGGAAGCAGGATAAGGGCTATAAAGTTGGTCCCGGGGCAGATTATAACCAGGGAGGTCAAATATAAGGCTCCCTGCCGGGATGGCTACCTGGTGTCGGACCCGGATAGGGATCTGCTTAAGATATGCGTGGTGGAGAGGCACAGGGCCAGCGGCAATGTCGGAGTTGGTATGATTAAGGGTATGGGACTTAAGGAAGGGGCTATAGCCACTTCCGTATCCCACGATTCGCATAATATTGTTTCTACCGGGGTGAAAGATTCAGATATAATGAGCGCCACTGTTGAAGTTGTAAAGATGGGGGGCGGGATTGTAGCGGTAAAGGCCGGCAGGGTTCTGGCCCGGCTTGAACTTCCCATAGCCGGGCTTATGAGCCAGGAAGAGCTTCATAAGGTCAGCGGTAAATTAGAAAAACTTATAAAGGTTTCCCGAAAACTGGGGGCTCTTCCTAAAGATCCCTTTTTTGCTCTTTCCTTTATAACACTTCCCGTAATTCCTGAACTTAAAATTACAGACAGGGGACTTATAGACGTGGAAAAACAAAAAAAGGTATCTCTTTTCTATGATGATTGACAGGATTATATTAATTGTTTTAGACGGGCTGGGAATAGGGTATATGGATGATGCCCATAAATACGGGGATGAAGGGGCCAATACCTTAAAGCATATTTATGAATCTGTGCCTGAAATTAAAATTCCCAACCTGTGCCGTTTAGGTCTGGCCGAGGCTGCTGAAATTGATGGCCTTAAAAAACCTGTCCGGGGTAGTTACGGCAGAATGAAGGAGATTGCTCCCGGAAAGGATACTACCAGCGGCCACTGGGAAATAGCGGGTGTAAAGCTGGAGGCTCCTTTTCCCACTTATCCGGAGGGATTCCCGGATAAGGTTATAGATGATTTTAAGAAAGCAACCGGAATGGAGCCCCTTGGCAACTATGCCAGCTCGGGGACAGAGATACTGGACCAGCTGGGAGAGGAGCATATGAAAACCGGCAGGCCGATTGTATATACTTCCGCTGATTCTGTATTTCAGGTTGCCGCCCATCAGGATATCATACCTCTTGAAAAACTTCATAAGATATGCGCCGCGGCCAGAAGTATCCTTAAAGGTAGGGATGCCGTTTCCAGGGTTATTGCCCGGCCTTTTACCGGCAGGGGAAAAGGCAGTTTTAAACGCAATAATTCCGGCCGCAAGGATATTTCACTTCCGCCGCCCCGAAAAACTCTCCTGGATATTTTAAAGGAAGCCGGGTATATAAGCGTGGGAATAGGAAAAATCGGCGACATCTTTGCCCACAGGGGTCTTACCCTTAAAATAAAGACAGACGGCAATATGGACGGGGTGGATAAGACTCTTTTCGCAATTGAAAAGCAGCGGGGCGAGAAGGGACTTATTTTCACCAACCTTGTTGATTTTGACACCGATTACGGGCACCGGCGCAATGCTGCTGGATTTGCCGGGGCCCTGCAGGAATTTGACAGCCGGCTGCCGGAGATAGAAAATTCGCTTTCCGAAAGCGATTTGCTGATGATAACCGCCGACCACGGATGCGATCCCCAGTTTAAAAGCCATACCGATCATACCCGGGAAGAGGTGCCTATACTTATAGGTGGAGCTAAAGTAAAGAGAGGAGCAAAGATAGGGACCAGAAAGAGTTTTGCCGATTGCGGGCAGACAGTTGCAGATTTATTTGAGGTGGAGAAGCTGGTTATAGGAGAAAGCTTTAAAGATCAGGTGCTGGAATCTGTTTGAATCTTCGGCTTTGGTTCTGGTTTTCTTAAAAGTAATATCCCCGGATTTCCCTGACCCTTAAAAAAAGAGGAGGTTAATTTAAATGAAAAATTTAAACAAAAAATTAGAAAAAGCGGCCGGTAAAATTAAATCAGTCTTTAGAAATGAACCGGAAATAGGTATAATACTTGGAAGCGGGCTGGGAGAATTAATACAGGAAATAGAAAATGCACAGGTAATTGAATTTTCGCAGATACCCGGGTTTCCCCTTCCGTCGGTTGAGGGGCACCTCGGGCAGGTAGCCTTTGGTGAGCTTTGCGGAAAAAAAATAATGGCCCTGGCCGGCCGGATACATTTTTATGAGGGTTATTCCATGCGGGAAGTGGTCTTCCCGGTCCGTACCATGTGCCGCTGCGGAATTAAAACTCTTATAGTTACAAATGCGGGGGGGGCGGTAAACCGGGATTATAAACCCGGGGATGTAGTTTTAATAAAAGACCATATAAACCTTATGGGGGATAATCCCCTTAAGGGAGAAGCTGATTTTGTGGATATGACCAGGGCCTATGATTTTAAATTAAGGGAAAAGGCGGCGGAAAAAATTTCTAAACTGGGTTATGATATAAAAGAAGGGGTCTATGCCGCAATGTCCGGACCTTCCTATGAAACCCCGGCTGAAATAAAAATGATGAGGAAAGCCGGGGCTGATATAGCAGGTATGTCCACTGTTCCTGAAGTTATAGCAGGGGCCAGCTATAAAGTTAAAATACTGGGGCTGTCAATGATAACAAATATGGCGGCGGGAGTAAGCGGCTCCTCCTTATCCCACGACGAAGTGATTGATACTGCTTCCAGGGCAAAAGAAAAGTTTAAAAAGATAGTTAAAGAGATTATTAAAATTATTTAGCAGAAGGAGTAAGTTAAAAATGAATATTTATGAACTTATAAAGAAAAAGAGAGACGGTCAGGAGCTTTCGGGAGATGAGATAAATTTTTTATTAAAGGGCTACATAAATCAAAGCATTCCGGATTATCAGATGGCTGCTTTTCTTATGGCCGTTTACTTTAAGGGTATGAGCGCTCCGGAATGCGTTAATTTTACCATGGGAATGACCGATTCAGGGGATAAGGTGGATCTTTCCGGGATAAGGGGTTTTAAGGTAGATAAACATTCTACAGGTGGGGTGGGTGATACCACTACCCTGGTGCTGGCACCCCTGGTTGCCGCCAGCGGGGGTATTGTGGCTAAAATGACGGGGAGAGAGCTGGGGCATACCGGGGGTAC
>PWQF01000158.1 GCA_003556865.1 Elusimicrobiota bacterium
CCGTACAGTTGTCCCATCCGGCATAACCTTTCTTTTTTTTTTAATGAACTTTTTTCGACTGAATCGATGGCTTCAATCTCTCTTTCTAATTTATCCCGGGCAATGCCGGGGCCATGCTCTTGGCGCCATTCCATTTGATTTTTGCTCTCGGTGTCAATATTATAAACAATTTTCTTTTCTTCAGCAGTATAGGATTTAGGATAATCTTTTGAGTTAAACACTCCGGAAAAAGGGTGTATTATAAAGTCTATATCCGCTTTCATAAAAGCCCTTGAATACCCGGGTATCTCATCTATTATAGGTGGATATGCAACCATTGATACAACTAATTTAAAGCCGGCTTCTTTAAGTTTTTTCAATTTTAAAATAAATTTTTCCAGTTTGGCATATTCAGGATGAAAGCTGGCATCTACTCTAACGTAGCTAGGATCTGCATTATTTAAAAATTCATCTGCATTAAACGATAAATTAGTATTTAACTGAAGATTATGCATTTTAGAAAGATTTTTTACCAGTATGTTGAAATCAGGAAATATTGACGGTTCGCCTCCGTCCATTCTAATCCGGCACCTGCCATACTTTTCATATACCTTTTCCCAGGCTTTTATTACATTTTCAGTTTCCGGCAGAGTTCCCTTATTTTTATGAGGAACATAACAATATTTGCATCGGTAATTGCATTCATTTAACATCCCCCAGGTGAAGAAAACGCGATATGGAGCTATCGTTTTTCTAAAACCCCTGACATCATTGATCTGTTTAATAAATTTTTTAAGCTTAATATTTTTTTCATCATACTTAAGGGCCTCATTTAATGCTTTTACGGAAGATGTATAATCTCCTTTTAAACGAAATATCTTTGCAGAATGAACCCTGGCCCTACTGTTGGTCGGATCTAATGATATAAGTTTTTGGCAATAATCTTCTGCATCTTCATATTTTTCCTGATTTATAAGAACTTTTATCATTTCCTCAGCTACAGTTTTATTGGCGGGATTTATCCCAAGAGCGACCTTATACTCTGCAGCCGCTCTTACCCAGTCTTCCCTTTCATTATAAATATTTCCAAGCTCCATATGCGCAAATTCATCCGCAGGATAATCAGAAGAAATTTTTTTTAAAATCGCTTCAGCGGCGTTAAGATCATGTTTTTGTCTTAATCTTTTTGCTTTGTCTATAGCCTTATTAAGTTTAGGCTTTTTTTTCATTTTTAATTTATTTCTCGGGTATTTTCCCGTACCTGGCCGTTTATACATTCAGGCTGGCATATATCTTTGAAATTTCCTGAGGCTATCTTTCTTCTATACTCCCGCATCCCGGCGCCGTTCCATATATCGGAAAGTGACATCTCGTCAGAATTACCCACCCATTTATTAAGGCAAAAAACATGTGGACGAACATTCCCCATATTATCAAGCACCATCCTCTGCCACGGCGCATAACATATCAGGTTTTTACTGTCAGGATTATCAGTTTTTGATTCCTGTTCTTTTTTTCCCTCTTCCTCAACCTCCTTTTCTTCGCTTTCAGAGTTACTAATATCATCTTCTTCGCAGCAACAGCTTTCCACAGGCAGCCAGTCATTTAATCTTATCCCCAGTTCATTGGCTCTCTCTTTAACCTTAGGCATATTTTTTTCTATATAATTGAGCGCTCTTACGTCTTTATTGGCAAAAATATTTTCCTCACCGTAATCACCCCTGAGCGGATTAAAAGTTACAGCATCAAAACCGTATCGGTGGGCAAACTCTACCAACTTCATGATTTCCTTATAATTTGATTTCATTATAACAGGATTAAAATATATTTTTAATTTGTCATTTTTTATATTTGCCCTAAACTCTCTCAATAAGGAGAGCACTTTTTTAAGCCTCTGAAAGCTGGCTCCACGGCGTATATATTCATACGTATCTTTTTCAGCTGAATCTATGGAGAATACAATCTCAGCTCTTATATTCTGAATTTTATTCAGTATTTTTTCATTTATCATCAGTCCATTAGTATATATGACTTGTCTGAGATTCTTATATTTACCGCCTTCTGTTAAGATATCCTCGAACCCATCCATCATGAAGACCTCTCCCCCTTCCCAGTTTATATCTTCCATATAAGGAAAAAGTTCAATTATTTCCTTTATTGTCCGGGGACTGGCCTGCCATTTACTCTTCCATATTTCACAGATTCGGCATTTTATGTTACAGCGGTCTAGAATCATAGCTACCATACTTCTTGTTTTAGATTCAAGAACTTCTTTCTTTTCAGTTATCTCCAGCTCATTTAAAATTTTATTTTGAAGAAATTTATCTTCTCTTACATTTTTTTGTGTAAGAAGTTTCTTGAAAATTTTAGCTGCTTTACCCGGAGAATTAGTTCTTCTGTAAATTTTTGCCCTCTCTAAACTATTCTGCAGGTCAGCTTCAACCGCCGGCAGAGTTTCAGAAAAACCTTTAAGCACCTTTTTCAATTCCCTTTCATCTTCCTTAGTTTCATACAGACGATGTATTTTACCCAGCTCCCTTAAGGCCTCCGACTTTTGAACAGGATCCCGGCTATTTTCAGATATATAATTTAATTCTCTTTTTGCCTCTTTAAGTTTTCCTTTTAAAATAAAAATTTTGGCCAGCTCCAGTCTGCTAAGCAGAGATTTCTCATTTAAATCTACCGCTTTGCTATACATAAGCTCTGCCTGCCCATAGTCAGAGTTCAAAAAAAAGATCTTCCCCAATTCTCCAAAAGCTTCTGATTTCTGAAAGGAATCCCGGCTTTGTTCTGCGACATAATTAAGGTGCTGACGGGCTTCTATAAGTTTTTTCTGTAGAAGGAATACCTTACCAAGCCATAGATGGGAACTAAAGTCGTTCTTTTCTAAATTTATTGCTTTTTTAAACATTCTTACTGACTCTTTGTATTTTGATTTATGAAACCTTATTTTTCCAAGTCCGAAAAAAGCTTCTGCTCTGTATTTATTATCGGAGCTATGATCTACCACATATTGCAAATGTTCTCGGGCATCTTTAAAATTTTTCTGTTTTATATATATTTTACCAAGAGCCACCCTGGGAGCAAAAGCATCTTTATTCAGCTTTACAGCCTTTCTGTACATTAATTCAGACTGCTTATATTCAGTTTCAGAAAAATATATTTTTCCAAGACCTATAAAGATTTCTGATTTTTGCGATGAGTCCTGAGAAAATTTTGCAGCAAGTCTCAGATGCTGTTTGGCCTCCTTAAGTTTATTTTGCATCAGGCAAATTTTCCCCAGCTCCATTAGGGGAATGGGGGAGTTGTTATTTAATCTTATTAATTTACTATATTGCCGAGCCGCCCGCTTTAAATCTGATTTGGAAAAATATATCTTTCCCATTTCCAGAATAGCTTCCTCACTTTTGGGATTTAAAGTTAAAGCCTTTTCAATAAGCTCAAGGCTTCCGTCTATATCTCCTTCATTAAAAAGGGCTTTTCCCTTTTTAAGATTATATTGGAAATCTTTATTACTGATATTCATATTAAGCAATTAATGTATCTACCCTGTCCTTCCATCTTTAAGAAGAAAAGACCATTCGTTGCAGGGACAATAATCCGACCAGCAGACTTTGGGTTCGTCCCAAAGCTTGAAGTTTTTGTCAAAGATATTACCCATTACTATATTTTCACCTCTCCAGCTTGCTCCGCCGCATGGCAGCACCTCACCGTCCGGATGTATTACACCATACTTATGGCCTGCGTTACAGCTTATACCTTTAGTCTTTTTTGGATCATTTGTTTGAAAATCCTCCCCGTGCCTTTGACCTATAGCAGTACTTATAATCCGCAATTCTTCTTTTGTATAAGATGCAGGATACTCCTTGCCCTTATATCTACCCCAAAAGGTGGGAACAGCAAATTTTATTCCTCTCTTTTTCAATTCATTTTTCAGAAAAGGTATTTTTTTTATCTGCGGCGGATATGCCAAACAAAGAACTTCAATAGCCAGTTCTCTTTTTTTAATTTCAACAGCCTTTTTTAAAAAGTTATTAAAATCAGCAAAAAGCGGATGGAAGGTTGCCCCTATCTGCAACCTTTCTAGTTTTTCCATTGATATAGATAACAGCTTTTCAACTTCAAAAGAAAAATTTGTCATTATGCAGGCAGTGTGAATTCCCAGCAACTCATCAAGAATTTCAAAAAAATCAGGATAAAGAAAAGGTTCGCCGCCTGCAATTTCCAGATGTATCTGACCGTATTTTTCATACATCCTTTTCCAAGTATCTATTAATTTACTTTTTCCCGGATATACATTTCTCTGCTTAAATTCATCCCATTTCCCATGCCACCAGCAGTACGGGCATCTGTAATCACAGGCCCAGTGAATATCCCAGGAAAATTTAATATTATCTTTTTTCATTTCAAACTAAATAACATATACGGCCGCTAAGAATTTATATCAATTAAATCTATTTTAGACACAGAAGATTTTTCCTTAAAATACTGGGCATATAAACAATCCGAACCTGTTTTATTCATTTAAAAGGCCTTCTTTTTTTAAGAGATGGTAAAATTCATAATCCTTACCCTTTAATACGTGAAACTGCCCGCGGCTGAAGCCATAATCTCTCATAAGGCGCTGTATCAAAATTAAAGAGCCTGTTTTAAACTCCTTTCTTGAATGTGAAATAAAAATTATATCTTTTTCTATATTTTCAAGAATTATATCCAGTTTGTTTGTATACTCATATTCTGACAACCCGTCAACATGAAAGCGGAATGCAAAGGGAAAAGGATATTCCGGATCATAACGTTCATCTACAAACATTACGCTATTTTCCCTAAGCCCTTCAATCGCCCTTCTTACTCCTATATTAAAATCATAATCTCTAATCTTTTCATCAAAAACTGAACTTATCCTTATTTTTGTTTCGGGGCATAAAAGATTTACCTCAGGGTCATATTCTTCCCTTCTGCGCAAATTATCCCCTGCACCCTTAAGATATTTTACATTTTCATCAGACAATTCATGTGCTAGAAGCTGAGAATTTCCGCCGATAAAACAGTAAAGAACAAACAAGGCTTCCCCTGCCTGGACTTCGTTTAAATCCAATATATCTTTAATATCCGACAAATCTTTTATATCGCGCCGGCGTAAATTGACTGCACCTTTAATACGGTAGTATGCCTCAAAGAATTCCGGTTCCCTGATATCTATAAAATACACAGGTTTTTCTTCCCTTAATTGTATTACTTCATCCAGGGTAATTTCATATTTATCCCTTGCAGACGCAGCCGGGTTATAAAATAAAAAATAATAAGAAACCAAAGATAATCCGGCGCTTAGCAATAATAACGCTCCAATTAAAAATTTTTTTAGCATCATTATGTCATTTCACCTAAACTATTCTGCTTCAAGACACGGACATATTTCTGCCTCACAGGGCAGGGCTTTTTTCAGCAATTCGAATTCCTCTTCAAATATATTCCCAATCAAAAAATCCTCTCCTATCTGACCGCACCGGGCTACCTTTCCATCGGGAAATATTAGGGCAGATGTCACCCCAGCCGCACATAATTTCCCTTTCTTTTTTACATTTTTTTCCCATATCCCGTCCATACCTAAAACCTTTTTTTCTACAGGGGAATATCGCTCCGGGTAATCCTTACCTTTATAATTTCCGACAAACGGAATGATTTTAAGCTTCTCTCCTGCCTTTTCAACTGCTTCTGCATATTCTTCTAACTTCTTTATGTAAGGCGGATACACACACAGGTTTATATATTCTGCATTTAATCCTTCCTTCCTCAAATACTGCTGTTTTTTAATAATATCCGGCAGCTTGTTAAAATCAGGATGAAATGAAAGGGATACTGAAATTTTTTCAGAGTCCACTTTATTTACAAATGAATTTAAATTGATTGAACCGTTAGATGAGATGTTAATAGGAAAATGATATACTGATATCCTCTTTATTATTTCGGTGAATTCAGGATATACAAAAGGTTCACCGCCGGTGATAAGAATTGACGCAGATCCATAAGCATCATATATCCTGCGCCATATTTTTTCCCACTCATTAGGGTTTATAATAACATTTCTTTTCCCGTATTCATCCCACTTTCCTTCAAAAAAACAATAGGGACATCTAAAATTGCAGGAATAAATTATATTCCACTCAAACCTTACATCCCTTAAGATACTGAACCTCTCTTTTTTAGAATCAGAACCCTGTACATAAACTCTTTTTTCACTCATTCTATTATCCAGTTGGATTCTATGGGGCAATACTCTTTCTCACATTCTTCAGGGGCCTTGAAAAGCCTGAAATCCGCTGAGTCTATACGCCCCACCTCCCCGCTGCGGCATTGGCTGCAGCGGTCAACATTTCCGTCTACCCGTATCATTGCATAGTCCATTCCCGCGCGGCATTTTTTACCCCTGGGTGAGGTATCCTGTAATTGATAATCAATTTTCTCACTTCCTTCATACGGGCTTACCTCTCTGATTATTTTTTTTTCTTCCTCTGAGTTTATCATATAACCTTCCCCGCGCAATGGAAGAGGTACTAAACTGATGCCTGCATCTTTAAACTTTTTACTTCTTGCCGGCATTTTATCTATCTGCCCCGGATAAGCCACATAATATATCTGATTATCTGGAAGATAATCTCTTATTCTTAACGCTTTTTTAAAAAAATCACTGAATTTTGCAAATGTGGGGTGGAAAGTAGGTGATATCGTTAAATTTTCCGGAGGTATGTGGTTGACAACTTTTTCAACATTCCAGCTGAGGTTAGTGCATATATCAGGATGATGTTTTTGAGCTAATATATCAACTAAATCATAAAATCCGGGATAAACAGAAGGCTCCCCCCCTGACATAAATATCCGGCAGCTACCATATAAATCATATATCCTGTCCCAAATATTTTTCCAGTCATCAACAGAAAGGATCATATCATCATCAGATGAATTTTCCCATATTCCGCAGTATGGACACCGGTAATTGCAGTCATAACAGAGATCCCATCCAAATGTTTTCATATATATTTTATATAGGGCAGAGGTCGGAAGTTATTGAATTTCAGAAAATTATTTAAATCTTTTTTTCGCATATATTCTTTTTCTCCCTTATCTCTTTATTGAGGGGGTCTTTTTTAAGATATTTTTTAAAATATTCCGCTGCCTGCTTATACTCCTTTTCATATTCATAATAGTGAGCCAGATTATACCAGTTATCCATTTCTACACTGGTCTGCACCCCGCAATCAACCATAAACCCCATTTCATTACATAGTTTTTCGAACCTTGCACATCTCTGCAGCCTGACAGGATATGTATTTAAGCCGTCCCGGGACTTCCAGTAAAGGTGATGACTGAATGGCTTTTTTATCCCAAATTGATCCGGATTCCGTTCTATATGACTAAACTCTTCTATGGCACAATATGTCCGGCTGGGATATACTCTTTCTATAAATTCTCCTGTATCTTTAATAAAGTCAAGAGTTTTCTGAAAATCTTTTTCCGTCTCACCCGGGAAACCAAACATAAAATTAGTTGTTACCTGGATTCCAGCTGAACTTGCATCTTTTATTATTCTTTTAGCATCTGAAATTTTAAAAGGTTTTTTCATTAATTTCAGAACCCTTTCCGAACCCGATTCAATACCAAAAATTAATCTTTTACATCCGGACTCCGCCATCATAAAGAGAAGATCTTTTGTGAGAGCGGGATGGATTATAGCATTTGCCGTCCATCTCATATCATGGTGAGCCGGGGGGGGAGGATAATCTATCATAAGACGGCAAAAATCCTCCACCCGCTTAATACTGCCATTAAAAACAAGGTCCATAAAATCTATGTGGCCCAGGCAGCCTTTTGTTATTCTTTGATAAACAATCTCCTGATGAATCCGTTCTCCGCTCATATACCTGTATTTTCCCCAAAAAGCCCTGGAACTGCAGAATGCGCAGTTCCAGACACAGCCCCTGGAGGCCATTATGGATATATGTTCATCATCATCGTAATCCTGTATTTTAAGATCGCTAAAATCAGAATACGGCAAATTATCCAGATCCTCGATAAGAGGTCGCTGCCCTGTAAACTTTATTTGATCCCCTTTCTTAAAATAAACGCCAGGGCAGCTTTTTATTTCTTTTTGCAATTCAATAGTTCTTGCTAACTGGGGTAGGGCCTGGTCAGCCTCGCCGGCCAGGATATAATCAACAGGCGAGTTCTGAAAACTTTTTTTTATATAATTCTTATTGAAAAAAAGTTGTCCCCCGAAAACTACTTTTACAGATTTATTTTTTTTTCTTATTTTTTTTGCAAATTCACAGCTGGAATGAAAAGTTGAAGCTGAAAGCGAGAGGCCTATGATATCCGGACTAAAATCCATAATGCGGTTAATATAAGAATCAACTACATTTGCATAGGAACGAAAAAAATCTTTCACTTTTTCACTCTTATACCAGAACATTGACTGCTCCCATGCCCATAAGTTTTTGAATTTATCTTCCCTGTTCCTATAAATGAAGTTATTAAAATCAAATGATTTTGTCTCAATTCCGGAAGCTTTCAAACAGGCAGAGAGCTGAACTATAGCCAGAGGGGGCTCCCGGGTGCCCCATACCGGACATTGTATAAGGGCGACCTTCATCCTTCAGCCCCTTTCAAAAGTTCTTTCATCTCTTCATCAGACTTACCCCGGGTAATTATATGCGACTTAAAATCATTAACCGTATTTTTATTTGCACGCCAGCAGAAACTTGCGCAATCAAATTCCTGAGAGATAAGCTTTTTCCTGAGATTCTGATAGTAATCACCATTCCATATTTCCATAAAATCAGATTTGCCCGCTAAATTTTCAAAAGAATCCCCCCCCACATCACAGGAAATAACATCCCCTCTCATATTTATCATGGTCTGACTCCAGGCTTCGGTACAGGGTTCTTTCAACCGGCTGTACTTTCTTTTAAATAAAGGAGGAAGAATCAATCTTAAACTGCCCTCATACTCATCCTTAAGGTTCTCTGCCTCTTTAATTGCCTTATTTGTCTTTTCAGGAGAAAAATAGCATGACAGATATTTCTGATCTAACCTGTATACATAATTATAATAAACAATCACGGAGTCGGCTTTATATTCGGCAGCAAAATGTATGAAATCCTTAAGATTGCTGATATTTTTTTGAGTTGCCACAAAAATAAAATTATATTTTAAATTATCTCCGGAATTGCCTTCTTTAACTTTCTTCAGATACGTTAAGTTAGACAAAATTGCGGAAAAGGTTTCTTTTCCCGTAATTCGGGTATGCAGGGATTCATTTGAAGCATGCAGCGAAATATGAAGAAGATACCGGTTACCGCTTTCAGCTATATGATCAATCATCTTTTTTGTAAGAAAAGTACCGTTTGTGGCAAACATTTTTTCAGCATGAAAGTATTTATTGAAATAATCAAGATTCCGTTTTGCCTGGGGCAATGATAATAGCTCCCCTGAACCGGTCAGGTTTATTTGACTGGATGCCCTGAATACCGGTTCTAAAATATTTTCAAATCTTCCTCTAAAATCATCAAGTTTGAAATAGCTGTAATTTGAAGGCCGGGAACAGAAAAGGCAGTCATGGTTGCACGGGGCATCCATCTGAATAAAAAGTGTAGGAGGAAGAGAGGAAAGAACTATTCTTCTATCCTGATATTCCTCATTATTTAAAGCTCGATTTTTTTCATGAAAATGCATTTTGCCTTCTCTCTAATTTGCTAAGAATAAACCCTGCATCCATATGATTGCTCCAGCCCCAGTGCTCACAGCGTAAACATATATTTTTATTTTCCCCGTTGGGATCTTTTTTTAAAACTATTCTTTCCCGGGCCTCTTTATATTTTCGGTGATTAAAATTAAAACTTAAAGGATTAAACTCCTCAAAAAAATCATCGCTGCTGTTCTCCACTGAGCAGCAGGGGGAAACGGAACCATTGGAATTCACGACAACAGAATCCCATAACCAGTTGCATATTTCCTGGCGGGGACAGGATTTAAAACTTACTTTTTCTCCTTTAACTTCATAAAATTTCGAACGGAAAGGTTCTATTGTGGCAAGCCATTTAAGACTCCCGGCATAGGGGGGGGTAAAATTAATCTCATCCACACCTAAATCCTCCGCCATTTTCTTAGCAATACTTATCTCGTGCTCGTTATGCCGGAAAACCAGAAATTGCCATTCAATAAAAGGTGTTATACTGGATAGCTCCATTTTTTTATTTACCAAAAGCTGTAAATTATTAATCGCTTTCTTAAAATCCCCGCCTCTCCTGTACTTCAGATAACTTTCCTGACTGGCTCCGTCAATTGAAAGAATAATTTTATCTAACCCGGACTCTATAAGCCGTTGTGCGCTGCTCTCATTCAATATATTAATATTTGTATCAAGCTTAACATTTATAAAAAACTTTTTGGCATATTTAATCATATCAACCACTTTTTTATTAAGCAGGGGTTCTCCCCAATTACAAAGATCCATATGTATAAGGTAAGGCCCCAGGCAATCGATCACCTTTTTAAACTTACCCATTGAAAGAGTTACCTGTTTCCTGGCTCCCCTTTTCTGACCCGTAGGACATAATGGACAGCTTAAATTACAATAATTTGCGGGGTCAATTGTAAGCCAGTAGGGATAACCGGAGACCTCAACTTTTTTGCCTTTTTTTTCTTCCTCTATAATTTTATAATTTTCTTTTTTTAACCTTAAATAATCAGTCACCCTGAAACCGCCTTTTTTATTTTTGCCAACCCTTCTTTTGCCACATAATCCAAAATCCGGGCGCGTGTGTCCGGTCTGAAAGTTATATGTGAATCCAGGTTATCAACATTGGACTTTTTATACCGGTAGCAATTTTTGCACCATTCATAGGGGTCGTCTTCAATAAAGCCTCTTCGCAACCTCATATATCCCGGACTATTCCATATTTCAGAAAAGCTGGATTTATTAAGGTAGCCTATATGCTCCCCCGCAAAACAGCAGGGAAGAACCGAGCCTTGAAGTTCTGCATAAAAAAAATTCCAGGGATCATCACAGACCTCACTTTTATCGTCTCCTGAATTAAAGTAAGGCGGTAAGGCAAGGTCCAGTCCGTATTTTTCAGCATACTTACCGGCCCTTTCTAGAATATCATTTGTTTTTTCTTTTTGCAAAAAGCAGGACATCGCAAGCTGTTTTATGTCAAAGACAGTCATATAATTGCAACTTACCCGGTCAGCTTCCAGTTCTGCAGCAAGCTTTATAAAATCAGGCAGGTTTTCTATATTATAGTTTGTAATAAGAAAAACTAAGTTTATATGCAAAGAACTGGCTCGCCTTTTTTTAAGTTTTACAAGCTCCTTTATATTCCTTTTCACCTTTTCAAACCCTGACCTGCCCAAAAGAAACTTATGAAGCTTGGAGTTGGAGGCATGAAGTGATATTATTAAAGAATATTTTCCCTCAACTAGCTTTTCACGTATTTCTTTTTTCAGAGACAGGCCGTTTGTAGTAAATACTTTTGTAACATCAGGGAGGCTTTGATTATTTAAATAATCAAGAAAGTCAATTATTTCCGGCATAAGAAAAAGCTCTCCATACCCGCAGAACCCGACATGTTCTGCTTTTTTAAGTACCGGGTGCAGTTTTTTTTCAAAAAAATTCTTATATGCTTTAAATGTAAAGCGGGGATAATCCCCTCCCAGACAGAACTTGCAGGCTGCATTACAGCTGTAATGTGTACCCAGGGTTACATACTTGGGTAATGATATTGACTTTATGCTATCCATTTAATTTAAGGCTGACATTTTAAAAATTCTTGATTTCTTCTCCCCATCTTTTTTTTAATTTTATTAAATCCCGGTCAAACTCATTCTTGTCCGAAGTTCCTTCTCCGCCCTTCCCATAGCATAAAACTTCGCCGCACCTAATGATCTTATAACCTTTCTGAATAAGGCGACAGTATAAATCAATCTTAGAAGCTGATATTGTTTTATAATCTTCATCAAATCCGCCTATCTTATCTATAATATTTTTATTTATTAACATACATTTCAAATCGGTATTTCTGCTTTCACTCCAATTACCCATTGAACTGCGGAAGTAATCTTTAATATTATATGGGATCTGACCATCCTCTTCATATTCCGAATCATAAATCTCTCCGGGTTCAGTTATTGCAATATATGGATTACTTTTAATACACTTAAGCATGGAGTATAATCCTAAATCCGATATTGTTATATCAGATTCAGCTATTAAAACAAACTCTTTTGAACTCCGGGTTAAGGCCTCATTATATGCATTAATTGATTTCTTTTTATCTCCATAATGGTTTACTCGAATTTTATTTACCATCAAAAATTTTGTTATTTTTATAAAATTGAACCCATTTTGTTCATTTAAAACAGCAACTTCAAATTTATCTTTTAATACGTATCTTTTTTTAAGACAAATCGAATCAAGCAAAGAATTTACATCTGATGATTTCATTAAACGGAACTCGGTTTTTTGAGCATATCGTTCAAATATTTTTTTTTCAAATTCTGTGTCGGCTATAAAAAAATCAGCATAATTTATAATAGCAATTTTATCAATATATTTCATATCCTGTTCAGGAACTGCTCTTTTCTCTCTTTTCATTTTTTGCAGAAAATATTCCTTTCCTGAAAATAGCAGGGTTATTGCTTTAGCAGCATATTCGACAACATAGAGATAGTAATATTTAAAATCATATTTGTTCGGAAAAATTATTATATTATACTCGGTATCCCGTAAAATTCTTTTTATTTTCTCATCTATACTGCATCTTTCAGCGGAATTGCGTAAATTAAAAATACGAAACCCTGTTTTCCTATAAGAATTTATTAAATTATCCTGCATAATTATGCTGTGTGAATAAAGTATATCTACCCGATTCTCTTTAACCAGTTCATTTAAAACTTCAACAAAACCTTCCCCCCTTTCAGTAATTACAGGAAGCTTGGAAGAAATAACAAGTATATTTTTATTAGTTTTTTCAGACATAAGATAATTTTAAGAAAAGGTAATAGTATTAAAAATATTTCAGCTATCCCTAAAGAATGCTATATGTTCCGGAAAATGGAACTGTTATTCATTTTATATATTATTTTACTGATATCATTGTAATTATCAAGCTTTTTCCTACGTAAAAATTTACTGCAAGGAATTTTCATATTATTACTATCCATATACCTGAAAATATTTTCCATTACCGGCGGCACAACTAACTCTTTCCGCCTTAAATAAATATTTATTGCAAGTAAGCTGGATAAAAAATAGCTCTTGTAAAGCCCGGGGTCTATTTTAAGCATTTTTTCTATGCGGTATGAGACAGAAATATTTACGATAGCCTCTCTTACTCTGGTATTTAATAATCCTTCATAGGCATTAATTTCCTTAACAGCTCCGCTATTACCGATATATCTCTGAAAAGAATCATATTCAGATACGTAAGTGCCTTTTTCATTTGTATCGGGAAAGTAAGCATTAAAAGGAGAGTCAAGATGGATTAAATTAAGCATAACCTCATAAATTGTTTCCGTAATCAAGAGTATTTTTGTAGATTTTGAAAAAGATTTATTTTTTACAAAAGCAATGTGCTTTATAAAAGGCAATAACCTCTGCCTGGTTATTTTATTATCTATTACTACATAAAACAAACCGGGTTTGTTCTGTACAATTTTCAGGGGTTTCTCTTCGGTTTTACTGTAAATTTCCTCCCCTAAACCCCATAAATCAGCCTGGGCCTTTTTCAAGTTTTTATAAACAGATTTTTCAAACTTGTCTCCGTAAATAACGGCATGCATATCGGTCTCTTTTATCAGGGTCTCAAAGATATCACTTATATAAAGAAATATACAGATAAATACAGGCTCATGTAATTCTATATTAAATTCATGCTTTTCCCAGGAGTTTTTTATTTGAGATAATATATTTTGCAGACCGGCTCTGACATCTGCATCGCTAATAACTTCATCTACAATTTGGGTGCGGCTTATAAAAGAGAATTTAATATCTCCCTTTTTAATATAATAAGAATATTTTAATATATCTATAACAGCTTTTAAAAACTTTAAAGAGTTGTTTAAAGTTTTTTCTTCATTAAAATAAACTCCACAGCAGCCTTGCCACAAATTTAATATTTCTGCTGCGCAGTCAAATTTAAACTTTATTTGATCATAAGCATATTTCTCTTTTATTTTTTTACTCCCCAAAAGCGGCTTCCACCCCAGTGAACCTTCATAAGAGCGGATTCCTCCGAATTTTATATAATTCTTCAGCTCTTTTAATGTAGAAATATGTATTTCCCCTATAAATGGAAAAAATATTTTAAAAATACTACGCGCAAAGATTATTTTTTTTATAAATTTTTTTTCTCTAACAACACTCTTTCTTCTTTTAAATAGAATAAATAAATCAATGTCACTGACACCAGGATGCCAGTCTGTTAACAACATACCCCTCCTTAAATATATATCGGTACAAAATATTTTTTTCAGCACAAAGCTAAAACTATAAAGGGCCAAATAATAATAAAATCTAAATATTTTACCATTTTTTATAACCCATTCCCTGGTTTTATTTTTCATCTCTTCTTTACGGGCACCTGTGTTAAAAATTTTCTTTTTTTGCAGTGAAACCGTATCTATTTTATTTTTTAAATTTTTCCTGTAATAATTTGATGAAATATTTACATATGATACCCGGCTGTTATAATAAATTCCGTATTCTGTTTCGTATATTCTGTTATTTTTAATATGTGCTTCAGAACCGCTTTCAATTTTCAAGCCATATACTGAACTTTTTATTACATTTTTTTCTATATGCGATATTGTTTGATTCATTAATCGTATCGCATCAGATAAGCCAGAAAATTTATTTTCCAATATATAAAATTCTGCAGAGCCGCTCATTACAATACCTGCAGAAAACTTGTTGCGAAGCGATTTTAACTTATTTTTCTTTATTATTCCCTTAGTTTGATCTTCAATTTTTATATTTTCCCTCATACATTTTATTATGTTCTCAGCCACCTTAACCTGAGCCAACCCATTAATAAAAAGTCCGGTTCCGGCGGTTATTGAATTCTCCTTTATTTCTCCGCTACTTTCCCCACAATAACTGAGGCATATTTCTTTAGTATCCAGAGAGTTTTTATAAATAATCCCTTCACTCATTCCACTGAAGCAAATCCCCTTTAATTTTGATTCCACTTCATTTTCGGTAAAATTCAGTTTGGAAGCTTCTGAGCATATTGCCCCTATGTACATATTATTTAATTTATTACGGTTCATTTCCGATTCGCCCATCCCTGACAACTTCAACCCAACTGCTTCTTCACCATAAGCCCTGAGTTTATTGTTAAAAGCTTTAATATGACTTTGCTCTTTCTGAATTATGCCGCACGATTTAAATTTCAGAAAATTTCCAGATAATTCTGCTTCACTCATACCTTTAAATTCAATTATGTTTTCTCCCGCGAACCAATTATTTTTTAATTGCCCGGAGCTTTCCTGATTAAAAATAATGCAGCTTCTTTTAGAGATTATAGTATTACCCTCTAAAAACCCTACGCTGGCACCAATAAATTCCACACTCCTGATTTTAGACTCAATTTTATTGTCTCTAAAAATTAATTTAGACTCATCCGTAATGTTTGCTCCGAAAACCACTTTTTTTACTTTATTTTTAAAAAAATCTAATTCGCTTAATTCAAATAATTCTATTCCAACTTCCTCTTTTCCGGAACCCACAATTTCAATGCCGGAAGCCTTTAGTCGGCTCTGGCCTTTCTGCCTTATACCACAACCAGAAGTTTCAATCCGTTAGTTAAAAATCTCTACCTCACTTGAGTCCTCCAGCAAGATACATTCCACACCATATAAACAACTATTTTTCAGGCTGCCTGAACTTCCACCGTGACATAAAAGACAAGTTTCTCCCCCTTTTATTTCATTCCCTTTAAATAGTATTTCACTTATATCGAATAGCTCAACGCCAAGTACTTTTTCTCCATTACATAAAAACTTACTATCAGAAATCTGCAGAAGACTCTGTCCCCTCTGCCTTATACCGCAATCAGAGACCAGAAAAGAAGAGCCAGAAACCTCCACATTACTTGTCCCTGATAACTCCATTGCCACTTTTCCCCTGAACTTATTATTTTTTATCTGCCCAGAACTAAGATCACCAAAAACAAGACATATACAATCTGCATTTATATTATTGTTTTCTAAAAATATTTCACTCATACCGATGAATTCAAACCCTGTAAGTTTTACCGAAACAATATTGCCGATAAATATCAAACTGCATCTGCTAAAACAGGTTATTCCCTTAAGAAAATCAGAAAATTCATTTTCCCTGCACTCCACTTCGCTCAGATCTGAAAGCTCTGTTCCCACCGCTTTTTTACCTGAACCAAAAAATTTGTTATTCAAAGCCTTCAACCGGCTCTGACCGTTCTGCCTTATGCCGAAATTAAGCACTTTGAACCGGCTGCCTGAAACTTCCGCCA
>PWQF01000214.1 GCA_003556865.1 Elusimicrobiota bacterium
AAAGAACCCTGGCCGGTTTTAATTTAAACTTATGAATGGCTAAAAGAGATTTTATAATTAAATATATGAAGGACATTACTCCGGGCTGCTTCTCTTTTTAAATATATGCCTTAACTTCCTTATGGCCGCATCCTGAATATCCCGGGCCCTGGTAGATGATATTTTAAGTGCGCATGAAATCTCTTTATATGTGTGGTTTTTATTGCCGTTTAAGCCGAACCTTAAGGTGACCACCTTTTTTTCCTCCGGGGTCAGTTCATCAAAAAGCTCCCGAAGCTGCTGATCCACACTTATTTTTTCCATAAGTTTTTCAAGGGCATTGCCGTCATCGGCAATTATGTCTTTAAGGGTCTTGGTCTTATCCGTATCCAGGTAATAATCCAGAGACTTCACATATTTCATTTTCATGGTTGATATTATGGTATCCCTTACTTTGGATATGGACATATTTATTCTATCTGCCACATTTTTATAGTCCGGGGCAGTGCCCGACTCCTGCAGGAGGGTTGAAGCCGTTTCCTCAATTTTTTTTAAATCCCTGAATTTTTTTTCGGGAAGGTGAATTACACTTCTGGAGCGTAATATAGCCTCCTGAAAATATTTTTCAATCCACCAGGAAGCATATGTTGAAAACTTGTAACCCTTATCCGGGTCAAATTTTTCTACAGCTTTCATAAGCCCTATATTCCCCTCTCCTATAAAACCAACAAACTCTATTCCCATAGAGGGGTAATAATATTTCTTGGCAAGTGTTATTACAATGGGAAGATTGGTCTCAATAAGGCGTAAGCGGGCCTTTTTGGCCTCTTTACCCTTGCCCTTGGATTTCCGGAATAATTCTGCCTCTTCTTCATCGGTCAAAGGGTTTATATTATGAATTTGCTTTATATAAATTTTTAAAGAATTATTATCCACAATTTACCAGATTCATCCTAAGACCGCCAGGTAATGCCCGGCGGGCTTAACAGATAAGAACTCCTTAATATCAAAGCTTTTCTTTACAGTGATTTAAGGAGAAAATTTTCCTGCCAGCACAGAAGTTGAAACTTCAGCACCGGTATTTTTTAAAGATGCCGATATGTTAAAACTCTTCTTCTTTCCTTGTGTTCTTAGCGATTTCCATTAAAAGCCGTACTATTCCGGCAAAAGTATACAGGATCGCAAAGTAGAGTGCGCCCACAAGCAAGGCAACTATGCTCATTGAGCGGGGACTTCCGGGCTGACCGCCGCCGATAAGTATTATAAAAAAAGATATTACACCCAGTCCTCCTACCATCCAGGCAAGAACTTCCATAATTTTCACAACAATTTCCAGAACTCTGTTTTTGTCCATTTTTCCTCCCTAATAATTAATTACTTCTTCATCCTGCAGCGGCTAAAGTGGGGCCTGAAGATTCACATCCCTGTTCCGTCAGGCTTATTTATATTTTCAGATAAAAAAGTTCCGCTGGCACCTTCTTAATTTTATTGTAATTATAAGCAAAGAAAGAGAATAAATCAAGTCTTAAGGCTTGAATTTAACTATTTTATAAGATGAGTAATCTATTTTAAAAACTGAAATTTGACAATCAGTTACAGTTAATTTACAATCTCTTTCCTGTTAATTTAATAAAACAAAACAGCGGAGGTATCTAATTTTGACAGAAGGATTTATATTTGACCTTGACGGAATTATTGTGGATACTGTGCCCATCCATTTTAAGGCCTGGAAAAAAATGTTTTCAGAGTACGGGATAGATTTCACTTTTTCAGATTATAAGAAAAAAGTTGACGGTATTCCCCGCCTGGACGGGGCAGAGGCAGTTTTAAAAGACCTGGAGATTAAGGAACTGAAAAGGGCTGCCGGCCGGAAACAGAAATATTTCCGGGATGAACTTGACAGGGGTCAGATCCCCGTATATCAGAGCACAATTAAATTAATAAATAAACTGCAAAACCTTAACGCATTAACTGCAGTTATCTCATCCAGTAAAAACTGCACGTATATATTGAAAAAAATAGGCCTTTATGATTCCCTGGATGCTGTTGTGGACGGGAACAGAAACCTTAAAGGAAAACCGGACCCACAGATATTTCTTACCGCGGCAGAAGAGATGAAAGCTGATCCCGAAAGATGCGTTGTATTTGAAGATGCTGTTTTAGGTGTCAAAGCCGCGGGAAAAGCCGGTATGTACGTTATAGGGGTTGACAGGTATTCGGACCCGGACCGCCTAGAAGAGGCTGATAGAGTTATCAGTGATACGGCAGAAGTGGTTGCGGAAGAACTCTTAAAAATTTTTTAGTTCTTATTATCCCCCTGCCGCTTATAAAATAAGTGAATTATAAAAAAGAAAAAAAAGTTGACATAAATTTATTTTTATTGTAATATGACGTTGAAAAAAGGAGAATTTATAAAATGACTAAACTTCCCACTGGAAGGCATACACAGGCAATAAAATCAGCTAAACAGGATATAGGCAGATATAAGCGGAACAGGTCCAGAAAATCAGAGGCAAAAACCGCTGTGCGCAATGCAAGGCAGGCTGCTTCGGAGGACAGGCAAAAGGCCGAAGAGCTTTATCTTCTCGCTTCTAAAAAGCTGGATAAGGCTGTTTCCAAAAAAGCCATACATAAAAATAAGGCTGCCCGTATTAAAAGCAGAATAAAAAAAGAGATTAACAGCAAAGCAGCTCAAAAGTAAACTTCTCAAGAACAAGCCTGCCCTCGCTGCCGGTACTTTTAAGCTTCAGATCCGCTTCCTTAAGAAGTTCATATCCCCTGCTTAGCTTCTTAAGTGAAAACTTTTTTAGTTTAAAACATATCCCCCGGTAGCGGAATGCCGGCCTAAGTTTCATCCGGTTTATTATATCTTCCTCGCTGCACCCCCTGTCCATAAGAATCCTTGCCTCTATCATCTGTTTAAGCTTCCAGTTTATCATAGCTATTATCCTCAAGGGCTCATCCCCGAAATCCAGGAGGTTTTTAAGTATTTTAAGGGCTTTATCTATATCTGAATTCATCAGCGAGTCAAGATAGCCGAATATGTCATCTTTTTTATAAGCCCCGGTTACATCTTTAACCTCTTCTGTGCCCACTCTTTTTTTCAGCGGGAAGGATATAATAATCTTTTTCAGTTCGGCATCGGCCGCAAAAAGGTTGCGTCCGCATTTAAAGGCTAAAAGGGAGGCTGCTTCAGGAGTTATCTGTTTCCCCATTTTTTTAGCCCGGGAGATTATCCAGCTGGGCATCTTATCCTGGTAGGGAGCCTTAAAGTCGCAGGACTTTATTTCCCCCTTAATATCAAGTCTCTCTTTAGCAGTAGTCAGTATAAGAATGGAGTCATGGGCCTCTTTTTTTGAATATTCAACCAGAAACTTCCTGAAGCTGCTTCCTTTTTTTAAAAGTTTATCTGCCTCTTTTACCTTGATTATTTTATACGGGGCAAAAAGCCCTGGGGAGATTATCTCGTTAATTATCTCCTCTGTGTTCTGCTGGCCGCCGTAAAAGGTTATGCACTCAAAATCCGGGTAATTTTCAGATACCCTATTTTTCAGGCTCTCTACATATTCGGATTTGGTAAGGCTGTCGCTGCCGCGGAGAAGGTATACGGGGTAAAGTTTTTCTTTAATTTTATTTTTTACCACTACTTCCAGCCGTAAACGGTGCGCCGGACAATTGCATCCGACATCTCTTCTATCAGCCGTTCCCGGGCATCTTCTTCTGTTTCGGTAAAGGCCCGGTCCGTGCCCACATAATACCTCACCCTGGTCTCAAGCCCTCCTTTAAGTTCATCCCACTTTTCCTCCCAAAGGGTTACTTTTTCTATATTATCAAGAAACGAAAGGTTTACTATCATTGAAAGTGAATACTCTTCTGCTATGAAATTCTCATCAAAGGATATGGGTATCTTTTTATATTCTACTATAGTCCCGCTGAGAATTGAATCGGCACCCGAGCGCCCTGAGACCGAAAACCTGCCGTCCCTTATGAAATCATTAGTCAGCTCACGGGTCAGGTGCGCCCCCAGCCTCAGCTGCTGGGTATCGTTTTCAAAAGGTTCTATATAAATTGTCCTGATATGGTCGGGAACAATTTCAACCGGCTCATAAACTGCACAGGCGGCGCTAAAAAATACCAGCGCAATAAGTTTTAAAAATTTACTCATTTTGAGTTCTCCTTATCTACAACAACAAAATTAATTATCCTGCCCGGGACATATAGCTCTTTTTTAATAATTGAATTATTTAAGTATCCCTTTATGATTTCATCTTCTTTGGCCAGCCTGAGCACAGTCTCCTTTTCCTCGTCCGGGTTTATTTTTATTTTAGCCCTT
>PWQF01000083.1 GCA_003556865.1 Elusimicrobiota bacterium
CTCTTCTGGAAAATAAACTGGAGAGGTTCCCGGAGGCCTTAAGGCACAGGGTTGTTCTGGAGCCGGAAGGAGTTTCAGGGGAATTATATTACCCTAACGGCCTTTTTACATCTATGCCCCCCGGGGTGCAGCTCAGCTTTCTCCGCTCCATAAAAGGCCTGGAAAATGTTGAAGTTGCCTTTTACGGATACGGTATAGAATATGACGCAATAGATCCCCGGCAGCTTTTCCCCACCCTGGAGTCTAAGAAAATCCGGGGTCTTTATTTTGCCGGACAGGTTAACGGGACTACCGGCTACGAGGAGGCTGGCGCCCAGGGCATAGCTGCCGGCATAAACGGCGCCGCGGCAGTTAAAGGAATGGAGCCCTTTATTTTTAAAAGGAGCAGATCCTATACCGGGGTAATGATTGACGACCTGGTTACCAAGGGCACGGACGAGCCCTACCGGATGTTTACTTCCAGGGCAGAACATAGGCTGATGCTGAGGGAGGATAATGCTCACCTGAGGCTTACCGAAGACGGGTTCAGGTACGGGAGTGTGGGTAAAGAACAGTACCGCCGGTTTAAGGAATATGAAAAAAATCTGCAGATCCTTAGAAATAAGATTACTCCGGGAATCAAGGAGATATTAAAAAAACCGGGGAAAGGTTTTTCAGATATCTCAGAGCTTCCTTTTAATAAAGATAAGATAAAAAAGGAGGTGATGAGGGCAGTTGAAGTTGAGATAAAATACGAGGGTTATATAAAAAGAGAAAAAAGAGAGATAAGAAAACTGGAGGGTATGGACAAGAAGAGACTTCAGGGAGTGGTTGAGGATTATTCAGATATAGGGGTTCTTTCTTCGGAAGAGGCGGCAAAGCTTAATTCTGTCCGCCCCCTTGATTTAGGCCAGGCTTCCCGAATACCGGGGGTCACTCCCGCGGCGGTGGCCGGAATTATGGTATATATAAAAAAAGAGGCAGTGAGGAAGACGGAAATAAAGGCAAAAAGAAAAGGAAAAAACAGTTCTAAATAAGCAGACATAAAAAGAACTTATTGACATAGAGGTGAAAATTTGCTAAAAGGTTTTTCAAGATTAAGAACAAATAAGGTTTATTGACGGTAGAATGGTTCAAGGAGGAACACATGGAGAAAAAAGAAAAAGTGGCAAAGGCCGGAGTCGAGAAGAAAGGCGGATATCTTTACTACGTGGATAAGGACGGAGATATAGCTGAAGTAAAAATGGCTCGCGGCGGGAAGAGAAAAGGAAGTCCGAAAAAATTAGCCAAGACCGGTGTCAAAAAAGAAAAAGGTTACCTTTATTTTGTTGACAAGGACGGCGATGTCGGAAGGACTAAAATGGCAAGGGGCAGAAAATAACAGCTTCAAACCGTTAAAAGTCAAACTTAAGAATGGCCCCTTGAGAAAGGGGCCTTTCTTTTTTAATGAAACATCGATGAATATATACTCACAAACTTGCTTTGCCCCGGGCTTGAAGTATACTGATATCCGTAAAATAAATATTTCAGTTATTTTCAGATTATTTTCAAGTACAAGAAAAATGTTTATGAGCGGCTGCTTGCATCTGAAGTTGGGTATTTCGGCGGCCCGGTATCCATACCCGGTTATTTTTATATGAAAAAAAGCGTATTAAATAAAGAAAAGCTTAAGCAAATACTTCCTCACCGCAACCCCTGCCTTATGATTGACGAGTGCGGTATTGACGAGAAGTCAGGGGAGATTACAGGAGTGAAAAACCTTACCGGGAAAGAATATTTTTTTGAAGGCCATTTTCCCGGGAGGCCCATAATGCCGGGGGTTCTTATAATTGAGTCTCTGGTTCAGACAGCAATGGCCGGGCTGGGGAGAGGTGATTTAAAGCTCCTGCATATAAAAAAGATAAAATTCAGGCAGACTGTAGAGCCCGGGGATATAGTCTTTTTTAAGGTTAAAGCTTTAGAGGGTCCCCCGGAAAAGCACTCTTTCTCCTGCAGTGTATTCATAGACCAGAGCCTTGCCGCCTCGGGGGAAATAATACTGGGCAAAAGCGCCTCCCGTTGAAATAATTTTTCTTCTGAATTAACATTATAGTGGTGCAAAGTTTATGATAAATAAGCATAAGAACAGGGGGGTATCCTATCTGGAAATAATAATAGCGGTAGCTATTATAGCTTTCGTGGTGATGGGCTTTGCCCGTCTGTTCCTGGCCCATAACGTCAGCGTTACCGGGTCCAGGATGCGCACCCTTGCTTCAAACTGGGCGGCGGACAGTATGGAGGAGCTTAAAAGAAGCTACTACAGCGATGTATCAACCGGAAGCTGGGCTTCTGCCAGCCAGCAGCTGGGAGGCGTTAACGAGTTTACTCGGGAAATTAATGTGGCAGAGATAGACGATGGCCTTAAAGAAATTGAAATTCTTGTATCCTGGCAGGAAATGGGGGATACCAGGACTTTAAGAATTGCTTCTTTTATGGCTGACTATTAAATATGAAAAATATTCTTAAAGCTAAAAAAAATAACGGGGGTACGGTTCTGGCCGGGAGCCTTCTTCTTATGCTGATCCTTGTGGTTATGGGGCACGCAATGGTAAGGATGGCCGGGAATGAAACCCGCAGGGAGGTTCGAAGCCGGGCGAGGGAAAGCGCTTTTTATGTTGCGGATGCAGGAATAGAAAAAGCAATACATAGAATAAAGGGGGGAGATAACTTCACTTTTTCCTTTAATGCCGATGTGGGGCTTAATACCGGTTCAAAGGCAGGGGAAGCCGGTGTAAATGTACTTAGAGCCGGAGGCATATATACCATTACCTCACAGGGCCATACCCTCCTGGCTGGAGGCGATACTTACCAGAGGACAATACGGGCTGTGGTGGAGACCGAGGCGGGACTGCCTGAATTTGCATCCCAGACCGGGGGGCAGAGCAAGTTTGCGGGCAACATAGACGTTCACGGAGTAATTTTTTCAAATGAGCCCATAGAAATAGGTACAGGGGTAACTTTCCGCCCCGATGAAGAGGGAAATGTAGCTATCTATACCTCCAATCCCGGGGATAGTTCCATAACCATAGGAAACAACTTTGATTTTGACCCGGATAACGAGGCCACGGGCTTAAGGGAGATACTGGCCAGGGGGGGGATACAGAATTCTCACCGGATACCGGGGGACGTGCACTGGCAGGAATACGATAACTCTACTAAAACAGACCACAAGGGCGATGTGCTTTTTGTAGATGCAGATGCCCTTATAGGTGACCCTGAGACCCTTGTAAATTATGACTTCGGGGGCAAGTTTGATGTGACTGACGGCAGAATTACATTTGACGGCACGGGAACCACTGTCCTGGAGCTTGAAGAGAGGGTTTATTATTACCCCAACGGCGCAGTCTTTAACTCCAACCTGGAAATAAAAGGGAAGGGGACCATAGTTGTCGGAGGGCCCGACAGCGGCAATTACGACAACGGCATTGTAATTAACCAGAATGTTTCAGGCCACGATGATGATGCCCGCATAAACCTTATTGATGCCACCGGCAACTGGAACGATATTGATATTGTTTTAAAAAACAATGTTGATTTAAAGACAATAATACAGACGCCCGGGGATGTTGAAATAAGCCAGAATTTTGATTTTGAAGGCATACTTGCAGCGGGCGGAGACCTGGATATAAAGCAGAATGTATCTTTTACCTATTCGGATGACCTTTTTGACGTCCCCCTCAAGGAGGGGCCCGGAGGGGGAGGGGTAAGGGTGGTCTCCTGGACAGAGATTCAGTAATAGTTTTATCTTTAAATTTTTCATGAGATTGAATTTTAAGCTTCTTTTCCTTACCTCTTCTTTTCTTTTTTTTTCCGCTCCTCTTTACCCGGGGGGTACGACAGCCGCGCCTCTTTTAAGGTTTATTCCTTCTCCCAGGGTAAGTTCCATGGGGGGGGCCGGCACCGGAATATCCGGGGATTACAGTTCTGCAGCCCTTAATCCTGCGGTGCTGGGAAGCCTTGAAAATAATTGGGTGGGAGCCCTTTACCATAATGCTCTGATGGATTCCGGGTTAGGCTACCTTTTTTTATCAATAAAAACAGGATCCGGCAGCCTGGCCCTGGAGGCCCTTGCCTATTCCGGGGGGGAAATTAAGATAGATGATACGGCAGGCCGCCACGCCGATCTTCACGGGAAAAAACTTTCGGCCCAGAAAGATATGATATTTTCCGCTGCCTACGGAAGCCGCATTTTGAGTGAGAATATGAAGTGGGGGGTAAGGGCCAGATATTATACATCTGAACTTCTGGAAGAATATTCAGCCCGGACAATATCGGCTGATGCGGGACTTCTA
>PWQF01000192.1 GCA_003556865.1 Elusimicrobiota bacterium
AATCATGCTTTTGTGGACGGGAATAAGAGAATCGCATCTACTGTATTTTTAAGTTACCTGGACAAAAACAATCTTTTATATATTAATGAAGCCAGGAAACGTATTGAAGAGAATACCCTGTGCGCGTTGACTCTCATGATTGCAGAAAGCGGTCCGTCGGAGAAAGAAATAATTGAATCCGTGATAACTAATCTAATAGATATGAATGAAACAGTATCGGAAAAAAGTGAAAACAGATAAATAAAGAGTCAATCCCAAATATTCCGTGAAAATTTCTGCTAGCAACACCATCCAGCTCGGGGGGCCAGCACTTTCAAATATAGCAATTAATTCCTTCTTAGTTTTATTGAAATCAGACAGCCTTCATTTAAAAGGGGGTTACGATGCCTATTCCTGTTACCACTGATGGGTTAACCTGATCCGGAATAAGGGATTACGGGTGCCTAGTCTGAGAAATACAGGTAACACTTTTGGTACAATTACAAAAGAGATAAAAAATACCAAAGGAGCCGTCCATGAAAGAGTCCTGTAAAACAAAGTATGCCGCATTAACCACTTATGCCTGCTCCACTGCTTTTAACGTAATATTGGTTCCTTTTCCCGGACTGCTTTTTATATCTATTTTCCAGCCGTGTGCATCCACTATGTTTTTGATTATGGGCATACCTATCCCGCTGCTCCTTTTTTTGGTGGTGTAAAGAGGTTCAAACAGGTTGTCCAGTGTTTCCTTGTCCATCCCATCTCCGGTATCGGAAATATGTATATTTATTCCTTCCGGTTTTTTTTCTGTTTTAATTTTAATGCTGCCCCCATCTTTTATGGCCTGGTAAGAGTTTTTTATAAGGTTTCTCATCAGGTGTTCAAATTTTTTAGGATCCGCCCTTACCGTATCGGCCTCAGGAGGGATATCTTTTACTATTTTCACGTTTCCGGGTTCCCTTATCTTTTTTACTACCCTGTCTACGCAATCTTTTATATTTACATCTTTGAGATGGGGGTCCCAGGTATGGGAAAAATCAAGTAAAGTGGTGACTATATCATCCACATTTCTGGTCTCCTTCATAAGAATGTCAATGCACTTTTTTATTTCCGGATCATCTATGCTTCCGTAATTTTCCAGGTAATAGGTAATATTTTTTATACTGGATAGAGGGGTTCTCAAGTCATTTCCCACCGATCCGGCAAGCGCCCCCATTATGGCCATTTTTTCAGTGCGGGCCAGTTTCTGGCTCATTTCCGCAAGGGCAAGCTTTTGATGCATCTCAGCCTGCCGGCGGTATGATTCTTTTAATTCCCGGTTCTTTTTTATAGTCTCCCTCATATCCCGGGCTATTGCTACTATTCCAGCAAAAATGCCTTCTTTATCTATGACTGCAGAAGCGCTAAGGGTTATAGGTATGGATTTGCCGCTTCTGGTCTGCAGGTAGAGACATTCTTCCCACAATGTGGATTGAGGCGGATTTTCTTTTATATTTTTATCGGTAAGTATACTCCCTTCTCCTGTAAAGATTATTTCTGCAGGTTTTCCGGAAAGCTCTTTTTTACTGTATCCCAGCAGTTTTTCTGCACTCCTATTGAGGGTTATTATTTTTCTTCCCGGGGTTAAAAGAATAAGTGCGTCCGACATTGAGGCCAGGATATTTGATGCTGCCATAGCCGGGGTTAGACTCATCATCCCGTATTTAGAAATTGCCAGGACAAGCCCCCCGGCCCAGATAAGAGAAGTTACCGATCCGAGGGGAGGTATAAGGTAAAAACCTGCCTGGGGAAAAACCACATCTGTTAAAGAGCCTATAAGAAGAGCGGCAAGCATTGTAAGGGAAATGAGGGCAACCTGCTTTTTTTTATAAGGGTTTTCTGTTTTTTTCCTGTAATTAAGGAGCAGGATAATTGAAACTAAAACAAGCAGAAAATAATAGCTGTGAAAAAGAGCCGGCCATATGCTCTCCCCCCACACGTTTGCCCAGCCAAAAGGCCTTTTTATAAAATCATTTATTAAATAACCGCTCCACTGGCGCTGTATAAAAAGAGCGTTTAATGAAAAAATACCCAGGTAGAAAAAAAAGCTTTTGGATATTTTCTCTTTACCGGTTATTAAAAGTGTCTGCCAGAAAAAAAAGGAAGCAAAACTTACCCAGCCAAAAGAGCTTATGTTTTGCCAGAGCATTATCTGGGACTTATATTCGGCGCTTCTCATAAAAGTTGCCCCCAGGTTCCATATTACAAAGCATAATATGAAAAGAGAGCATACAATATTCAGTTTAGCCTGAGGCTTTTTGGCCAGGACAAATGCCATAAGGCCCAGGTAAAGAGTAAAAGAAAAAAAATATAAAAGTGCTAATAGGTTCATTTAAGTAATAACTTTTTAATTATCTTATTCTTAGAATATATACATTTGACGCATTGCCTTTATTATACTAAAATTTGGCCTAAATTTCAGGTGCTGCAGTATCCGGGTGTAACTAATTTAAGAATTAATTATGAATAATATAATTTATCTGCTTGATCTTACAGGGACAGCTGTCTTTGCAGTTAGCGGAGCTTTAGCTGCCGGCCGGAAAAAGATGGATTTTTTCGGGGTGCTGGTCCTGGGATGCGTTACTGCCCTGGGCGGGGGGACCCTGAGAGATTTAATGCTGGGCATAGGCCCTGTATTCTGGATTTCGGATTCCATATATCTTTTAACGGCATTAACTTTTGCATCATTTACGTTTGTTTTGGCCCGTAGGCGTAAAATTCCCAGACTGTCCCTTATGTATGCCGATGCGGCGGGGTTGGCGGTTTTTACTGTTATAGGTTTTCAGATAGGGTTTAATCATACCGGCAATTACGGGATTTCTGTCGTAATGGGGGTGAGCACCGGGGTGGCGGGGGGTATAATAAGGGATGTGCTTTCAAGTGAAATCCCTCTTATTTTCAGGAAGGAAATTTATGCTTCCGCCAGTTTTTGCGGCGCCGGGCTTCTGGCGGCTCTTTATTATTTTAATTTTTCCCGGCCTGGGGCGCTGGCGGTATCTGTTCTGGCGGTGCTTATTATCCGAACCGCCGCACTTAAATGGAATCTGCGACTTCCCCTTTTACGCCTTAAGGAAGAAGATGGAAAAGAAACTTGAAAAAGAGGGGTCAGATATAAAGAGGGTCACTTGCCTTCGTGCGGCTGGCAGTAATAACTTTAGTATGTGAACCCAGAGCTTTAACGGCGGAGCTGTGGGCTATGCGGTGACTGTTGTTGTTAAGGGAGATGTGGGCAAGACATACCCATTTAAGTTTTTTTCCGCACCGTTTCAGCATACCCGCGGCCTGGCTGTTTGAGAGGTGGCCTCTTCCCGAGCTTATCCTTTTTTTTACAAATTCAGGATAGGCGCTTTTTTGCAGTAGAGCCCGGTCATAGTTGCTTTCAAAGATTGCGGCGTCAAGCTTTTTAAGGGCTGACATGATCCTGCCGTCCGGTTTTCCTATATCCGTAAGTATTCCCAGGTGGCGTCCCCCTGACTCGATTATAAAACATACTCCGCAGCTGCAATCATGGGGTGTTCTTATTGAATATATGCGGAAAGGCCCTAAGTTAAGCGGCACGCCGGGACGGAAATATCGGGCCTCATGAACTGATTTAAGTTTTTTTTCGGCGGCCTTCAGGGTTTCCCTGGTCGCATAAAGGGGAAAAGAATATTTCCGGTGGAGAGGCCCCGCTCCCCTGACATGGTCTCCGTGTTCATGTGAAAGAAAAAGCCCCTGTACGGCGGAAATATCTATATTAAACGAGTCAAGTCTTTCCCTGACCCTTGAGGCGCTTATCCCCGCATCAAATAAGAGGCCCACCCCCCTGCTTTCAACATAAACAGAGTTTCCTTTGCTTGAAGACTGAAGGGTTATTATCTTTATTCTTCTGTTGGAAGCTGTATCCTGATGCTGCATTTCAGGGAACAATTATTTCCCGTAAAACCCTTCCCTGTGCCTGGAGGCTGCGGCGGTGGTCAATTCCAAAAAGTGCCAGAGCGGTGGGGGCGACATCTATATTTGCGGGCGCCTCTTCAAGAGGGGAGTTCTTAATGCCGTGGCCGAAAAAGATCATGGGAATTATAAGGTCATCATCCCTGGAAGAACCGTGCTGGCCCCTGTTGTCAAAATTAAGAGTATACTCAGGGTTAAGGTCCACAAAAAATTCTCCGCTTCGTCCTTCGGCCTCGTAATTAATATCGGCAAGAGTTCCGTAAACCTCTTCCCCGCCCCT
>PWQF01000185.1 GCA_003556865.1 Elusimicrobiota bacterium
ATATAGAGCCATCTTGCACGGCGTAAATGGTTTCTTCAATGTTAACATCTAATGTTTCGCCCTCAGGGTCTTGCCCCCTGGCAATAGCAGTATTAGTAACACTGCCATTATTAACATCTGTTAGAGTAATATCATAAAATGCTGTACGGGTATCTGATTCACCTGGTTCTAATATGATATCCGGCCAGAAATCATCTGTAAGGTAGTCTCTTATCAGTATTCCTTCCATGGAAACATTACCTGTATTTTCAACTACTATCGTATACTCAATGAGATCTCCTTCTTCATAAGTCGGCTGAGATGCTGTTTTGTTTATAGTCATTGACGGACTTTGTATAGCAAAAATTTCCTCGTTACCGCTTGCATTTACTTCTATTCCGGCCGGAGAAAAACCGGAAGCTGTGGCTATGTTAACAACACTGCCGGCATCCATATCTGCCAGTGAGGTATAATAAATTGGTGTTTTTCTTATTATACTTCCTGGTGCAAGTTCATCCTCACTCCATGAATCGCCTGTAAGGTTATCTTCTATATTTATATCGCTAAGTGTAACATTGCCGGTGTTTTTAACAATGATATCATATGTGATAAGCCTGCCTGCAGAATTATATGTAACCGGGTCAGCAGTCTTGGTAACAGTAAGTCTTGGTTGCTGAACGGCCGTTACCGTTTCAGAGTCGTTGTTTTGGGCTGTAAGTGGTACTCCCCCGGCATTTGTATAATAGCCTGTAACTCTTGCAATATTTGTAAATTCTCCGGCATCTATGTCTTCTTGCTGGATAGTGTAAACAGCAGTAAATGTTTCGCTGTCCAGGCCGCCAGGCTCAAGCTCAGTTATCGGATCTCCGGATATAACTACGCCGGGGATATCGTCTGTTAAAGTCAAATTATATAAGGTAACATTACCTGTATTTCTAACAGTAAAACTATATGTTAATTCATCACCCACCTTGCTAAAGCTTGTCTGATTAGCTGTCTTAGTAAGTTGAACAGCACCGTTCTGGACAGCATTTACCGTAGCATCATCATTATCAGCAACTATTATAGTATTTCCGTGCAAATCAATGTAAGTAGCAGTTACTGAAGCATTATTTGTAAAATAACCATTATCAATATCCGTCTGCTGAATTGTGTATGCAGCAGTCACCTCAGAAATTTCTTCAGGTGGTAATGCCGCAATAGGACTACCACTTGTTATAACTGCTTGTGGGTCGGATACTTCAACATCTGAAAGAGTTATATTGCCAGAGTTTTCTACCGTTAAAGTGTAAGTCAACGTTTGACCAACAGCAGAATAATTAGCCTGATCTGCTGTCTTTATTAAAGTAATTGGTCCGCTTTGAGCCGCTTCTATTGTTTCTTCAGTTGATATCTCAAGAATATTTCCCTGCGGATCTCTACCACGTGCTACAACAGTATTTGTAACACTGCCATCATCAATATTTTGTTGTGTAATTTCATAATTAGCGATTCTTGTTACTGATTGGCCGGGTTCAAGTACAATGTCTGTCCAATAATCATTGGTAAGAAAATCTCTTATTAATATACCTGTTATTGTAACGTTGCCGGTATTCACAACTTCTATTATATAGGAAATTGGTTCGCCAACCAAACTATATGTGGGCTGAGAAGCTGTCTTACTTATTGCCAGGGATGGGTTTTGTTCTGCAAAAACTTCTTCATGGCCATAAGCTGTAACCTGAACGCCTAACGGCGATTCTCCTGATGCTGTTGCAGTGTTGAGCACACTGCCATAATCCATGTCTGCCAGGGTAATCTCATATTCCGTTATTCTTATTATGAAATCATCAGGAGCAATTGAAGGTATTATCCAGGATTGCTCTGTCAGGTCATCTGTTATTGTTATATCGTATATTGTGACATTACCTGTGTTTTCGACAATAATATCATAAAATATGACATCGCCCTCAGAGCTATAAGTTGGGGTGTCGGATGTTTTAGAAACAGTCAATTCAGGTTGTTGAACAACCGGCACTGTTTCCTCATCACTGTCATTGGCTGTATGTGTATCGCCCCCTCCATCAGTATAAGTAGCGTTTACTTCAGCCAAATTTGTAAACTCCCCTATATCCACATCCGCTTGAGTGATTGTATAAAGAGCCGTATAGGTCATATTATCACTTTGTCCTGGTGCAAGTAAATTAATGGGGCCTCCGGTTAAAATAACACCAGGAGTATTATCTGTAACTAAAATATTATTAAGAGTAACATTCCCCGTATTAGTAACCGTAAAGCTATAAGTGAGCACATCACCCGGTTGACTGTAACTTACCTGATCTGCTGACTTTTCCAGCACCACAGTTCCGTCTTGTATTGCTGTCACAGTTGCATCATCACTGTCAGTAACAGTTCGTGTTATACCATTTAAATCAACATACTCTGCTGTAACACTTGCTGTGTTTGTAAATTCACCATTATCTATATCTGTCTGCGCAATTATGTAAGATGCAGTAACATTAGCAGTTGACCCAGGTGAAAGTGCAGATATTGGACTACCACCAGTAATTATAGCTTGCGGATCAATTACTTCTACATCATAAAGTGTCATGTTACCGGTATTTTCAACCGTTATGGTGTATTTAATCTCATCACCAACAGTTGTGTAGGTGGGTTGATCCGACGTTTTCGTTAATAATATTGAGCCGTTTTGAACAGCTGTAACGGTTTCTTCTGTTGAAACTTGTATAATTTCTCCTTGATGGTCTCTGCCACGGGCAATTACCATGTTGGTTACACGACCATCATCCAGATCTGATTGAGTAATATTATAAGTAACAAAACGAGTTACTGAATTACCAGGTTCTATAATTATATCTGTCCAATAATCGTTTGTGAGGTAATCTCTTATCAATATGCCGGTTATTGTAACATTGCCTGTATTTTCAACAACTATTGTATATTCAATCTCCTCATTAACGGTGCTGTAAGTTGGTTGCGAAGCATCCTTACTAATATGCAGTGAAGGTTCTGGCTCCACAAAAATCTCTTCCTGACCTGTAGCTTCAACCTCTTCATCCAGCGCTGATTCACCAATGGCAGTGGCAGTGTTCAACACACTACCGAAATCCATGTCTGTCTGGACAATCACATAGGTCGTTGTCTTGATCTCTTCCGTTTCAGGTAATAATTCAGGTATCAGCCAATCATCACCGGTTTTATCATCTTCTATATGAATATTGTAAACTGTAACATTGCCTGTGTTTCTTATGGTTATATCATAAAAGATAATATCTCCGGCGGAGTTGTAGCTGTCAGGATCTGCTGTTTTTATTACTGAAAGTTTAAGGCTTTGTAGTGCTGGTACTGTTTCATCATCAATGTCATTTGCGGTATGTGTGATGCCAACAGCATCGGTGTATGTGCCTTCGACTTCAGCTGTATTGGTAAATTCACCATTATCTATGTCTGCCTGGGTGATAGTATAGCTCGCTGCAAACGTTGTGTTATCAGTCTCTCCGGGCTCGAGTGATGCTATCGGGCCTCCCGTTGCTGTTACGCCGGGCGTATCATCTGTTAATGCCACATTGGAAAGTGTAACATTGCCTGTATTTGTCACTGTGAAGCTGTAGGTAAGCACATCGCCCACCTGGCTGTAATCGGCCTGGCCTGCTGTCTTGACAAGCTCTATCGAACCATCCTGCAAAGCCGTAACAGTAGCTTCATCACTGTCTGTTACTGTTTGTGTTAGACCATTCAAATCTACGTACTCAGCAACAACATCTGCCGTATTAGTAAACTCTCCATTGTCAAGGTCGGCTTGTGTAATATAATATAAAGCCCTGACAGTGGAAGTTGATCCGGGTGAAAGTACGGCTATCGGGCTGCCTGAGGTTATGGTGGCTTGCGGGTCACTTACCTGTACGTCATAAAGGGTCATGTTACCGGTATTTTCTACCGTTATAGTATAGGTAATCTCTTCTCCAACTTCTGAATAATTAGGCTGGTCAGCTTCCTTGGTTATAGATATTGATCCGTCCTGAACTGCATAGATGATTTCTTCTGTTGTAACCTGTATTACTTCATCCTCTTGATCCCTGCCACGAGCTATAGCTGTATTGGTTACACTGCCTGCATCGATATCAGCTTGTGTAATAACATAGTTGGCAATACGTGTTTCTGAAGTGCCGGGTTCAATTACTAAATCTGACCAGAAATCATTAGTAAGGTAATCTCTTATTAATATGTTTGTAATTGTTACG
>PWQF01000235.1 GCA_003556865.1 Elusimicrobiota bacterium
AGAACGACGCAGAAGTATGCAGATCTACTGGCCGAGGATATTTCAAGGGCGGTGGGGGGTCTCATAACTAATTGAAATCTAAAAAGCAATGTCATGATAAAACTCTAATGAATCCAGCATAAAGGCATCTATATCATTATTAATTAGAAGTTTATAGTTTTAGAAGTATATCTGTTTAATCTCAAAATGTTATTAAAACCCGGAGTTTAGGCTGATCAAATGTGAAGTGTTACATTCTAAAACTTATATTTGCTGAACATTACAACCGAAACTACAATTAATAACATGAAAATACTTCGTCCTACTGAATTAGCAGACGTTCTTTCTGTTTCACTTGTCACACTCTGGCGTATGGAGAAAAGAGGGGAGTTGCCTCCACGCAGACAAATATCCAAGAGAGTTGTAGGTTGGCTGGAATCTGATATTGAAGATTGGATTAATAGCAGACCTGAAAAAGTACCAACCCCTTAAACAATACCACTTCCCAATGCTTTGTCAAATGACTAAGCATTTCTCACTTCTGATTTAAAGGCATACCACAGCCTAAAATTTAAAAAACTGTGATCATACAGCGTGGGTGAGGTATGTCTTTGAGTTGGGATAACCATAATCATAAACATGTATAATAAATGTCAAAAATATACTTGCCTGATTTACTAAGACCTAAAGAAATCCGTGAGATTCTCGATGAACTCGGAATCGAGTGGAATGACAAAAAAGTCAATTCATCCGGATGGGTTGTTATCAGCAGTCCATTCAGAGAAGACAGAAAACCATCCTTCAGTCTGAATGTAAACAAAGGATGCTTCCGGGATTTTGGTAATGGAGACAAAGGGGATTTTATCACCTTGATTCAGTGTGCTTCTAAAATGAATAAGAGAGATTCAGAAGCGTGGCTAAAACATAGATTCAATATTAACTACTAAATATAACTTATGACAATTTCACAACAAACAAAACTAATACAGGATCTGGTGATTGAGGATGCACAATATAGAATATCACAAGAGCCAGAACACGAACTCATTAAGATTGCAAAAGCATATGACAGGCTTACCATTGAGACACTCATTGAATTCGGGGTAGGTATAATCGAGATGAATGGAGAAGACTGGCTTTTATTTCCATACCCTACAGGCACTCAATTGTACAGACGGGAGAACGGGGTAAAACAGATTATTTCCATCAAAGGTTCGAAGCCTTCACAGTCATTTTATGGATTCAACGAATCTGCATCTCACTCTACTTTAATCATCGCCAAGTCACCAAGAGAGACGATGTTGCTGCACCAGTTAATTGGTGATAGTGTAAAAGTTATTGGCCTTGCCTCCGGTGAGACAGGGACATTAACTGAAAAACAGGAGCAATACCTTAGAGAGGCGCTCAAAGGTATTGACTCCATATATGTCTTACTTGATACCGACAATACAAACTCAAAATCAATATCAATGTCACTTGCATCAAATATAAGAAAAAACCATCCACAAGATGTATTTCATGTAGATATTTCATTGCATAGTAATAATGCTTATAAAGACATTACTGACGCAATAAGAGATGGAAAAGATTCTGAATACGTCACGGAATTGCTTCATTCTGCTGAAAATATCAAAAGTATCAAAAATATCACCCCTCCATCTGATGGGTATGATAATAAACCTAATCAGTTTCCTGAATCTGTTTACAGAGAGTTACCTGAAAAACTTCAGGATATTTTTAAGTTTGTTGACCGGCGCAAAAATAAAGACATACTTCTTATGGCAAGTTTACCAGTCATCGCAGCGCATCTGGATAATGTATCTATTAGGTATTGGAATGATCAGTTGAGCCCGGATTTATTTAGTATGATTATTGCATCTGCGGCTGCCGGAAAGGGGTATGCGAATCAAGCACGTCAAATAGGTCTTCAATTGAGTGATTATTATGAAAAGGAAAATCAAATGATACCTGATCTAAGAGATGCTAATCGAAGATCAGGCCAATCAAATCAAACGCCCAGAATAAGGAGTTTATTCTTTCCAGCAAATACTTCAAGTAGAGCTTTATATGACCTGCTTCATGCCAATAATAGCAAGGGGCTCATTTTTGAGACTGAAATTGACACAATGCTAACGGCGATTGATCAGGAATGGGGTGATTTTTCTGATCTCACACGAAAAGCCTTCCATCATGAGAGCTGTTCTTTGAGCAGAAAGGGAGAACTGTTAACTGTAAACAATCCAAAACTTTCCATTTTTATGTCAGGCACACATGATCAGTTCAAGGAGATGTTTAGAAATACCGGAAATGGTCTATACTCCCGTTTTGCACTCTATACATTTGAATCAGATCTTGAATGGATTTCCCAACGACCATCAGAGAGTGTCAACCAATTACATCTGTATATTGATCAATTGAGCAGGTGGCTGTTCGAGTTAAACAGAAAGCTGAATGAACGCAATTGTTTGTTAGAAGTAACGCTGGCTGGTCACTGCTGGGACCAAAAGAATCTTTACTTCAAAAATAAAGTAGAAGAGTTCAAGGAAGAAGGTTATCCGGAAGAGTTAATTGGAAATCTACGGAGATCTGGAATCATCTTGGTAAAGATCACTATGATATTCACCCTATTGAGAGCCTACCAGGAATTAGGGGATAAGCTGTTTTCCCACGATTCAATTACTGCGGAAGATACTGATTTCAAGAATGCACTAAAGATTGTTGATACTCTCATTGATCACAGCTACTACCTCTATGGATCGTTAAAAGGTGGGGGTGGAACTGTATTCAAGAATAAGAGAATGAAACAGTTTTTTGATGAACTCCCCTCAGCCTTTAGTACAAAGGAAGCTATTGAGATAGGTGCGAATCTGAATTTATCAACCGCATCGGTCAATAGGTATATAAAAAAGTTTGTTTTAGATGGCTGTCTTGTTCATCTAAAACACGGAGAGTATACCAAGGTGAGTTCAAATTAGATCTTTATTGCTTAATCAGGTGCCCTGATATTTTTGATATTATTGATACTTTCGTTGAAATCCGGTTAGTTGTTTCTTCTAAAATCAGGAGTGTAAACGATGATATTCAACGCATTAATTTTCAGGGCGCCTTAGTTAATTCAATCTCTTGCGTTTTGTTCCTTTAAGGTTTGTTAATGGGGTTTCAATTGAGGAAGTGACTGCGCCTCTTTTCCGGGCGCTGTTATTTTTTCGGCTTTTCGGGCTGATATTTTTTTAACCCCTATGGGACCCAGTACTTTTTTCTCTGCATATGGATGGCCGGCTGTCATACAGAGGCATATAAAGTTTCGCCAAAGTGGAACGGGACTCCGACAAGGGGACCCACCTCCTTATTTGAGCTCTGAATCGGGATTACCTGGTTCTTGGATAGCCAGAATTTTAACCCTCGATTTCCAGGCTCTGGAGGCCGATTTTGGGGCCTGATAATAACCATTATGTAAAGTTGGGCTATTTTTCGAAGATATTAAGGTGGTTAGATAGAATAGGGGAACTGAAATAATGCTTGAGGCCTCATCCACCTAAATAGGATCAGAAAGGCATCCGCCCATTAGAGCCATTAAACAGCGTTTTTGTCCAACCGAACTTTTTTAAGTTGGTCAATCTTAAATCATGAATTCTCCATCAATAAATTCCAACCGGGAGATGGGTTATCTACCAGGCTGAGGTACTGCAAAATGTGACCAGTGGTTTATGCTTACCAGAGCTTCTGATTTTACATCATTCGTACATAGCCAGCATATAAAAGTAATGGCAAAAAGGTAATGGAGTTAATGGGCTTGAACTAACTCAATACATCTGCATCACATGATCAAAAACCTAGCTGCAGGTTTGTGCATAGAGAGCCCTATCGTATTTGTCCGGAAGGAAGCTGTCGAGCTCTTTTTCGATGGTGACTTTGACTTCAAAGGAAGAGGAGCTGCATTTCAGTGAATCCAGTGGCTCTTATATGTCTAGAACCTTCTTGGTAGGCATTCAAAGTTTCACATCCCAATTCACCAAATAGATCAATGGTCGGCTGTTCTACCTGATGATCTTCTGTGTATCCCGATGGCATTGGCAGCGTTAGTTTTTATTTGAATAAGTTATCCTTGGGAATGGATGTCAATGTTAAATCTTTCCATTCTCTTCTTTGTCATACATATACAGTTGTTGATCAACTTCATGAAGTGGTAATCCCTTCTGTTTGGAAATCTTTTTAACCTCATTGACA
>PWQF01000215.1 GCA_003556865.1 Elusimicrobiota bacterium
AAGAGATCAGTGAGAAAGAGGTACTTGAGGCCGTAAAGGAAGGCCATAAAGCCATTGCAAAGCTTTGTGAATTCCAGGAAGAACTCAGAAAAGAGTTTGGTGTTGAAAAAAGAGAATTTACCCCTGTTGAAAAAAATTCCGATCTGGAAGACAAAGTTTCTGCACAGGCAGGAAGCCGACTGGATGAAATACTTAGCCAGGGGCTCAGTAAAGAAGAGTTTGGCAGTGCAACAAGCGAATTGAAGAAAGAAATCATCGAAACGATTACCGAAGAAGAAGGCTACGAAGAAGCCAGTGGCGAGATCGCTTCCATATTCGGTAATATGGTGAAGGATGCTGTCCGAAATAATATTCTGAAAAATAAAAAACGTATCGATGGTCGATCTCCGGAAGATATCCGTGACATCTGGACTCAAGTCGGATATCTGCCAAGAGCACACGGTTCAGCAATTTTTTCAAGGGGTGAAACTCAGGCACTTGTTTCCGTTGCGCTTGGTACAAAACGCGATGCACAGAGTATTGATACACTCTTTTATGAAGAGGATCAAACCTTTATGCTGCATTATAACTTCCCGCCCTACTGTGTGGGTGAAGCCGGTTTTATGCGGGGGCCAGGCCGGCGTGAAATCGGGCACGGCCATCTTGCACAGCGTGCTCTGAAAATGGTAATGCCTGATTTTGAAGAGTTCGGGTATGTGATCCGGGTGAGATCAGACATCACCGAGTCAAACGGATCTTCTTCCATGGCTTCCGTTTGCGGCGGTTCGATGGCGCTGATGGATGCCGGGGTTCCGCTACCCAAGCCGGTTGCCGGTATTGCTATGGGGATGATTGTTGGGGAAAATAATACCGTAGTACTTTCCGATATCCAGGGTGAAGAAGATTTTATGGGAGACATGGACTTTAAAACGGCTGGTACTGCCGATGGAATAACAGCAACACAGATGGACATGAAAGTTCAGGGAATCAGCTTCGAAATTATTGAGGAAGCTCTCGAGCAAGCCCATAAAGGCAGATTGCACATCCTGGAAAAAATGGCTGAAACTATTTCAACTTCACGGGAAACTCTCTCTAAATATGCTCCGCAATTTGTCCGGATGACAATTGACGGAGACAGTATTGGCGCGGTGATTGGCCCGGGCGGAAAAGTAATTCAGACATTGCAGAAAGAGACCGACACCGAAATCTGGATTGAAGAGGATGATCAAGGAAAAGGACAGATCACCATTTCTGCCGACAGCCTCGAAAAAGCTGAAAATGCGAAAAAAAGAGTTCAGGCGATTGCCGGTCAGCTCGATGAAGGTACAACTTACAAAGGCATTGTAAAAGCCATTAAGGAATATGGTGCGTTTGTGGAAATTGTTCCCGGAAAAGAGGGGCTTCTCCATATTTCCGAGATCAATCACGGTCATGTGAAGCGGGTGGAAGACGTTCTTTCCGTAGGTGATGAAATAGACGTGAAACTCCTGAAAGTTGAACATGGCGGAAAACTGCGATTATCCAGGAAAGCACTTCTTCCTAAAGAAGATGAATAACAGGTAAATTACTTTTTGGTCAATTTTCTTGAAAGCGGCTCTGATTTATTGGGGCCGCTTTTTTTTTTGAGGATATAGTAAAACTTCTGCTTATCTCAGCGATTCTTTTGTACATTTACAGAATGAGATTTCAAATAATAATACCGATTATTATTATGATCTGTTTTGCGGGTTTCCAGGCTCCTGTTGCAGCTCAACAGAGCAGCGACCCAAGGGGGGCTTTCTTCCGGTCGCTGGCTATCCCCGGGTGGGGACATTATTACGCAGATCCGGATAACTGGGGGCGTGGTAAAGTTCACCTCGGTGCAGAAGCCACTCTGATCGCTTCTTTCGTTGGTGTTCATTTACGTATTTCCAATCTCGAAAAACAATACATAACATTAGCTTCATTAAAAGCGGGAGTAGATATTTCGGAAAAAAACCGTTCATTCCGACTGGCAGTTGGTGATTATGTCAACCTTTATGAATATAACGATTTTCAGCTTCGAAGCCGGAACTGGCACCGTCTTCTGGATGAAACACCCGAAAACCAATGGGATTGGACAGATGAGAAAAATCGTAACGAATATAATCGCCTCCGTTCAGACAGAGACCGCGCCAGGAATCAATTGCCTGCTATTGCAGGGTTAATAGTGGTGAACCGTGTAGTCAGTGCTATCAGCGCCTATAACCGTACAAAAAATGAATCAAACGGGCACACATTAACGTTATTACCGGCATCACTTCATCAGGGTGAGAATGGGATAGTGGCTACGGTTTCAATCCGTTTTTAATCTTGTATGTCACTGTTTTCTTAACTAAATAAATGTAAGTTCAGTTAAATAGTTGTGGGTCAGTATAGTTGAACAAAAAACAGTTTATTTTGTAAATAATAATTTTAAATTGACTCAAACGATAACAGGACAGTCTATCAGATGTTTCACAGAGAAAAAATCTTTTAAAAAAGGGGGGTGATACTTTTGATGATGGTATCTTGAGATTGATTGGAAATCTCTTTAAAATCATTATCTTTATATATCTACTCAGAAAGACGAATGTAAAAACCTGAGTTCGATTCTTTAATGATGCCTTAAAAAGACCCCCTGAGAAAGTGGGATTAAGGGGGATGTTAATCAAAATATTATTAAGTGGAAGGACACACCTCTATATCTACCTCCCGAAGGGTTGGGAGGGGCTTTTTAGGGGATAATTCATACTGAATAAATAAAATTGATTATGAATCGAACTGAGATTAAAACAATTTTTAATATTCCTCATTTTCCTGTTTTGACTGATAATTACAGAGTTTTGGCGGATTTGCAGAGAAACGATAAAGAACTCTGGCAGTTTTAGATAACATACTTTTTATTACCATTCTCCTTCAATTTTTTATTCTTTGCATCCGGAGAAACAAATACGACTATTTTGACAGACTTGCGCTTTGAATATTAAAAAATTCTAACTAAAATGTGAAGCAGCGAGACCTTTGAATGAGTTCACTATTGGTAAGAAGCGAGGCAGCTATATCTGGTGGGGTAAAACAGATTCTTTTTGATTGAACTGAATGAAGATTTGAAATTTTCATAAAAACTGAATGGTATCGCGCTCAATTAGAATTATCTGTACTGTTTTACAGTAGGGGGGAGATCTTTTATCAAGTAAAATTTCATTTATTCAGTAATTTCATTTAAGGTTAAAGTTTTGTTTGCAGAATGTTGAATATTAAAATATTTTTATTAAATGTATATAAACGCATTTGTTTAATGGTTTTATTAGTTGTTCATGCAATTTGATCAAATGAAACCGGATGTATTAATTTCCGGAAAGACTTCTTTTAAAATTGAAGTACCATACCGTCTTATCGAAACGGGGAAGAAAAATGTAAATAAAGCACTTATTGTTTACTTGCACGGTTATGGTTCAAATATTAAAAAGTTTATGAAGAGATGTGAACCATTTCTGGAATTACAGGCTTACCACCTGTTTATTCAGGGGCCTTATGCATTGTACGATCATGGGCGGCAGAATACGGTTTCGAACTGGGGATATGCATGGTATCTGTATGACGGTAAAAGAAAACAATTTGTTAAATCACTTGAATTGACATCTGAGTTTATACAGGAAATTTTGGATAAACTTATCAACTTTATTGATGTAAGCAGGGTTTGTGTCCTGGGCTATTCGATGGGTGGATACGTAGCAGGTTATTTTGGACTCACCCGATGGAAGCATGTAAATGATCTTGTTATAATTGGTGCAAGAATAAAAACCGAAATATTGCAGGAACAGGACTGGAAAAATCTTCGGCATTTGAATATTCTTGCTTTGCACGGAGAACTGGATGAAAAAGTAGATTACAGAAATCAGCAAAAAGAGATAGAACGTTTTCGGGATTACGACATTGCGGCTGAGTTCAGGTTAATGAACGGAGGCCATTTAATGGACTTAAGTTACATACAAAACGTAAAGAGCTGGATGAAAACAAACGGATATGTAGAGATTTAATAGAAGTTACTGTTTATCAAAACATAAACTCTAAATAAAAATACTATTTGATTCCATATCCAATAAATTACTTAAAAAATATATGGCTAAATTAGAAGGGTTAGATATACTTGTCATCGAAGATGATCCGACAGTCAGGCTTCTGGTAAAGAAAGCACTTGAGCACCACGGGGGAAATATT
>PWQF01000250.1 GCA_003556865.1 Elusimicrobiota bacterium
GATGATCTCACGCGCTCTCGAGTCCCCCACGCCAAAAATGTACGTGAGGGCGATCTCGATCCGCTTGTTTCTGGGGAGGTCGACTCCCGCGATGCGTGCCATGTTGTTCCCCGTTTCGTCTCAGACGCCCTCTGGGAGGCCGCGTAAAATTATCCCTGCCGCTGCTTGTGGCGGGGATTGCGTTTGCAAATGATCCGCACCACACCGCGGCGGCGAACCACCTTGCAGTGTTCACAGATAGGCTTGATGCTGCTTCTAACCTTCATGAGATCCTCACCGTCCGTTCGTTGCAGAGCTTGGAAGTATAACCCCTTTGCCAAACCGACTCAAGAGAGGGGCCGGAGGGTGTCCGAAATCCGCTCCCTGGTTCCCGTCAATACCCGGGGTCCATCTGCCGTGACCGCAACCGTGTGCTCGAAATGGGCGGACAGGGAGTTGTCCGCCGTAACCATCGTCCATCGATCCGAGAGAGTGCGGATCTTCCACGTACCCACCGCGATCATCGGTTCGATCGCCAGCACCATCCCCTCGCGGAGCTTCGTTCCCTCGCCGGGAGAACCCAGATTCGGGACCTGCGGCTCCTCGTGCACCTTGCGACCCACCCCGTGCCCGACCAGGTCGCGAATGATCTCGAAGCCGGTCCCCCGGACCGTCGTCTCCACGGCATGGCCGATATCCCCGGTGTGCCGGTCCGGAACCGCAACCGCGACGGCCCGCTCCAGGGCGTCCGCGGTGATCCTGAGCAGGGACTGCGCCTCGTCGCTGACCTCCCCCACCGCGAAGGTCCGGGCGGAGTCGGCACACCAGCCGCGCAGACGTACCCCGACATCGATGGAGATGATGTCGCCATCGGCAAGGACGCGCTCACTGCTCGGAATTCCGTGCACGACCTCGTCGTTGATCGAGGTGCAGAGCGTTCCCGGGAATCCGTACAGCCCCTTGAAGACCGGTGTGGCGCCCTCGTGAGAACGGATGAACTCCTCGGCGAAGTGGTCGAGATCGAGCGTGGACACGCCCGGTGCCACGCGGTTCTCGAGCTCGAAGAAGAGGGCCCCGATGATCGAACCGCTCTCGGCCATCGCGTCGATCTCGGCGCGACTCTTCAACTCGATCACTGCCCGTCTCCATCGACCCCGAGCCGCTGCTGGAGCGCGGAGCGGATGGCGCCCTGGACATCGGACATCGAGCGATCCCCATCGACGCGGATGAGTTCGGCGGCCGTACCGCGATAGAAGTCGACCAGCGGTTCGGTCTGGGCGCGGTACACGTCGAGTCGATGCGCAACCGTCTCGGCGTCATCGTCATCGCGGTGCGTCAGTGAGCTGCCGCAGGCATCACACCGTCCGTCCACCTCGGGCGGATCGAAGTACGTGTTGTAGAGCTTCCCGCACTCCGCGCACGAGCGGCGCCCACTGATCCGCTTCACGAGGACCTCGTCGGGGGCCGTGAGTTCGAGGACCCCGTCGACCCCGGACCCCAGCTCGCCGAGGACCTCATCCAGCGCCTCGGCCTGCGGGACGGTCCGGGGAAAACCGTCGAGGATCACACCACCGCCGGATTCGAGACGTTCGAGCCGTTCACGCACCATGCCAACGATGATCTCGTCGGGGACCAGGTCCCCCCGGTCCATGTAGCGCTGAGCCTCTCGACCGAGCCTGGTTCCCTCCCGGCGAGCGGCTCGCAGCACGTCCCCCGTGGCCAGTCGATGCCAGCCGAGATCCTCGGCCAGCATCTCCCCCTGCGTGCCTTTTCCAACCCCGGGAGGGCCGAGCAGAACCAGGATCATCACATGTAGTTCTGTCGGCCACGGACCTTGACGCGCCCCTTCTTCATGAAGCCGTCATAGTGCCGCAGGAGCAGGTGCTGCTGCGCACGCTGCACCGTGTCGAGTCCGACTCCGACCACGATCAGCAGCCCGGTTCCGCCGAAGAAGAAGGTCTGGATGTCGAAGATGTCGAAGATCCAGAAGGGCAGCAGGGCGATCAGTGCCAGATAGATCGCGCCCGGCAGCGTCACACGCGTCAGCACCCGGTCGATGTACTCGGCCGTCCGGCTCCCGGGCTTTACGCCGGGGATGAAGGCTCCCTGCTTCTTCAGGTTCTCGGCCAGGTCGACCGGGTTGAAGATGATCGCCGTGTAGAAGTAGGTGAAGAACACGGTCAGGATGCCGTAGGAGATGTAGTACAACCAGTTCCCCGGCTGGAACATCTCGGCCAATTCAGAGATGAAGGTGGCAGACGAGAATGCCGCCAGCGTCCCAGGCACGATGATGAACGACTGGGCGAAAATGATCGGCATCACCCCCGCCGCATTCACCCGCACGGGGACGAAGCTCTTCTGACCTTCCTGTATTCGTCCCCTTCCCACCACCTTCCGTGGTATCTGTACGGGGATCTGTCGCGCGGCCATGGTCATCGAGGTCACACCTGCGGTCACACCGATCACGACTCCGAGCAGGGCCACCATGGCGACCGGCCCGATCTCACCCACGGTGAAGGCCTCCCACGTCCGCACGACGGCGGCCGGGAAGCCCTCGATGATCGAAAAGAAGATCAGGAGCGACATCCCGTTGCCGACACCATGCTCAGTGATCTGCTCGCCGAGCCACATGATGAAGGTGGCGCCGACGGTGAGCGTCATCACCGTGGTGAAGGTGAAGAGGAACCCGGGATTCTGAACCGCGCCCTCGGTCGACGACAGGAATACGGAGTAGCCGTAGGACTGCGCCGCGGAGAGGACCACCGTCGTGTACCGGGTCCACTGCGTGAGCTTCTTGCGGCCCTCCTCGCCTTCCTTCTGCAGCTTCTCGATCGTCGGGAAGACGGCCGCGAGAAGCTGGAACATGATGGCGGCAGAGATATACGGCATGATCCCGAGCGCGAAAATGGTCGCGCGGGACAGCCCTCCCCCCACGAACATGTCGTAGACCCCGAAGAGGGTCCCCTCGAGTGCGCCGAACTGCGCCTGCAGCTCCGCCAGGTTCACCCCCGGCGCCGTGATATGGGCACCGATCCTGTATATCAACAGGATGAAGAGGGTAAATAGGATCCGGTCCTTTAGCTCAGGAAACCGGAAGAGGTTGGGAATCGGGTTGGACATGCGTGCGTCGTCCCGTCAGTCAGCTGGGGCGTCAGTCATTCAGCCGAGCACGGAGGTCGAGCCCCCGGCGGCTTCGATCTTCGTCTTCGCGCTGGCACTGAACGCGTGTGCGGAAACCTTCACCGCCCGCGTCAGCTCGCCATCACCCAGGATCTTCAGCGGCTCCTTGAGAGATCCGATCAATCCCCTGGCCTTCAGGAGCTCGGGCGTGATCTCGTCAGCATCCACCTCGTCGAGGGTGCGCACGTTCACCACCTGGAACTCGACGCGGTTGAGCGGCGTGAATCCCACCTTCGGGATCCTCCGCTGCAACGGCATCTGTCCACCTTCGAAGCCGGCGGGGATCGACGCACCGGAGCGCGCCTTCTGCCCCTTGTGCCCGCGTCCCGACGTCTTTCCGGTCCCGGAACCCGGCCCACGGCCGATCCGCTTGCGGTCTCTGTGCGAACCGGGGTTCGGCCGCAGTTCATGTAGCTCTCCCATGGTACTCCTACTCCTCGACCGGGCGGACTTCGACCAGGTGCTTCACCTGTTCGAGCATGCCTCGAATGGCCGCGTTTTCAGTGTGAATCCGCGTCTGCTGGTTCTTCGTGAAGCCGAGAGCACGAAGGGTGCGCCGGTGAACGCCCGGCCGCCCGCTCGTGCTTCGGACCTGTGTGATCGCGATCTTCTGTCCGTCAGCCATGCTTCTTCACTCCCAGAGCCTCGACCGAGATCCCCCGCTCCCGCGCGACCTGCTCCGCCGTCACCAGGTGGGTGAGGCCGTCCATGGTCGCACGGACCACGTTGATGGGATTGTTCGTGCCCAGACTCTTCGTCAGGATGTCCGTGACCCCGGCGGCCTCGAGAATCGCTCGCACGGGTCCGCCCGCGATCACACCGGTACCGGGCGCCGCGGGGCGCAGCATCACGCGACCGGCTCCCCACTCCCCGATGATGTCGTGCGGGATCGTTCCGTTTACGATCGGGACCTCGACCATGTGACGCCGGGCATGCTCCATCGCCTTGCGAATCGCCTCTGCCACTTCGTTGGCCTTGGCGTGGTAAATCCCGATCGTGCCGTTCTGGTCCCCGACCGCGACGAGTGCGGTGAAGGAGA
>PWQF01000113.1 GCA_003556865.1 Elusimicrobiota bacterium
ATTTTCTAAAATCTTAGGGAAGGATAATACTTTCAGGAAGGTTTGTCAAGCCCCCCCGGAGATTATCCGCCTACCTCTACTATAATAACAATTTTTTTAATTAATGCAAGCAGCGCTTTATCAGTAAGCACCGGCCCGGCGCTGCCGCCGGAGATGCTGCTCGTATGTAGAGCTGAATATATGACGCCCTTCTCCCACCGTGAAAAAGAAGAGGTAATCTGTATCTTCGGGAAAGAGGGCGGCCTCCAGCGATTCTCTTCCCGGGCTGGCAATTGGGGTGGGCGGCAGGCCGAAATTCCTGTAGGTATTATAGGGTGACTCCACTTCCAGGTCCCTGTAGGTGAGCCGGGGCCTGGTCTCTCCAAGGGCAAACTGAATAGAGGCACAGGACTCTAAATACATTCTCATGGAAAGCCGCTTGTGAAATACATCCGATATAATGGGCCTCTCCTCAGGCAGCCTTGCTTCTTTTTCTATAATGGAGGCGAGGGTAACTATTTCCTTGAGGCTGTAACCCAGCTCCCGGGCCCTTTCCTCCCAGTCAGGAGTGAAAACCCGGTTAAACTGGGCCACCATGGCATTAATAATCTTTTCGGGCGGGGAGTTCTCCGGAAAAAAATAGGTTTCCGGAAACAAAAAACCTCTTAACTCTCTTTCTTCAATGATCTCCATAAACTCCCCGGTATCACTGATTATTCCCCGCCTGTAAAGCCGGGCTGCTATCTGCTCCGCCCTGAACCCTTCCGGTATAGTCACGCTTACCAGGTGCTCATCCCCCCTGCCCAGCTTTCTCATTATAGAGTAGTAGTTAAGGCCGGGCCGGATAAAATAGGTTCCCGATTTTATATTCCGGTCCATTCCGGCAAGATTAATAAACCTGAGAAAAAGGGTTGTATTTCTTATTACTCCCTTCTCTTTAAGCTCGGCCGCCACTGCACGGGCGCTCATCCCCGGATTTATTTTGACCCTGACCGCATCACCCGCAGGAAATGAGATAAATATCAACAGAGCCAGAAGGAGCAGGGTTATTGTAATATATATTTTTTTGTTAAACAGTATATTTTTCATAAAGATATTCATTAAATCCTTTTAAATTATATTTTTTTTCTTTAATCTTTTCAATCAGTTCGCCCAGCATACGGGCAGTTAAACTGCAGTCCCCCCTCAGGGGAATTACCCCCCCTTTCCTAATATTTTTTTTCATATAATCATAAAGTTCTTTCCTGCTTCTGAAAGGAGTTTTTCCAGGCCGGTTCTTAAACTCCAGGGGCACAAAGCCCCTATCCCTGACTTCCCGGGCCTCCCGGGAGGAAAAGGGTTTTATGCGGCAGCAGAGCGGCATTGTAAAATAACCTTTCCCCTTAAACTGTTCTTTCCAGAAAAGAAGCTCTTCACCCGCATCTGACTTAAGAGACAGGGGGGCAATTAAATGCTCCCCCAGGGATGAAGATATTTTTTTCTCATCAGCTGCGGCAACAAAAAAAATTGTTTTAAGCTCCTCTTCCTTAAGTAACCGGGATATTTTAATTAAAGCCTCTTTTTCCGCCCCCAAAAAAACAAGAGAAATCTCTTTTTTTCTTAATAGCCCGCCTCTCTTTTTAGCTAAAAAGAGCAGGCTGCCGGCAGCGGCAAGGGCAACCGCCGAAGCGGCAGAATTCCCCCCCCTCTTAAAAGGAGGGTATTTTTCAGCTCTCTCCCCGCCCAGAAAATAGACCCAATGAAACCTGTCTCCCATATATATTTCCATTCCTCTTCGGATAAGAGGTATATGAATCCCGGAAAGGTTCTTAAAGGAATATCCCTTTTCTTTATAAAACCTTATAATGGGCCGCAGGGCCTTAAGTGTCTCTTCAATTCCGCTGTGAAGTAAAATTATCTCTTGCTTCCCCGGGTTGCGAGTCGAATGATGATAAATCCGGTCCCGACTTATACCCGGCGCCGCGTCCATGGAATTCCTGGTCCACAGAACCGAAGAATAACCCAGCTCAGCCGCTTTTTCCTGAACCCGGCTGTTAATTCTTCCGCCCGGCGGCCGGAAAAAGCGGCTTCTTTTCCCAGTTAGATCCTGCAGCAGCAAATTAACCGATTCCAGTTCACTTTCTATCTCTTCCCTGCTCATTGAATCCATCCGGATATGATTATATGTATGGTTTCCTATTTCAAATCCTCTCCTGTAAATATCCAGTGTCAGGTCCTGGTTTTTTTCAATCATCTTGCCTACAAGAAAAAAAGTGGCCGTAACCCCTTCCTCTTCCAGGATATCCATTATCTTTTCGGTATAATATTCATGGGGGCCGTCATCTATCGTAAGCAGTACGGTTTTTCCGGCCAGGGAAAAAGAATAGCAGTTTAAAACAAGGACCGCCGCCGAAATAAAAAGTTTTCTAAAGCTCAATTGACTCTACAACACGATAGCTTGCCCCGGAAGGCTTAAGAATGCTCTCATAAATATTAACACTGCTTATCAGGCTCTTTTCTTTAACTTCACACTCATTAACAAGAACCTCGCCGGCTAAACTATTTTTGGAGGGTTTTTTAATTCTTCCGATTGTAAGGTGGGGTAAAAACTTTCTGTGGTCAGGCTCAAAACCTATCTTTTGAAGGTTTTTATCTATGGCTCTTTTAAGCTTACCGGTATGAGAGTCCCGGTCGGAAAACCTGACCCATAAAACCCGGGGGCGGCGGAGAGAAGGGAAGACTCCCCCCCGGTCAGCACAGCCTTCATAGGGGCCACTGCCGCCGGCAGCTTCGGTTAAAACCCCTATTATTTTAGAGCATAAAGCCGGGCTGCATTCTCCCAGAAACTTAAGCGTAAGGTGAATATTTTCCGGGGGCACCCACCTGATTTTTTCATTTCCGGATTTTTTTTTTAAATATTCCTGAAGTTCAGCCAGTTTTTTAATTAGTTTTAATTCAAGCGGGCAGGCAATAAAGAGCCTCATTCTTTAAGTTTTCTCCAGAGCTGCTCTATACAGGCATAACTGAATTTTTCCTTTACCATGCTGCGGGAGCCCGTAAATTTAATCTCAAAGCTTTCGGTTCCAAAGGGGCCGCTCAAGGCCCCGTAAGCCACGGCCCCCTTCCTCTTCTCATCCCGGGACGGGGGGCCGGCGTAACCTGTAATGGAAAGGGAATAACCTGAAGAAGATATTTCTTTTAAGTTTTCAGCCATCTCAATCGCCATTTGAGGAGAAACAGCCTTATATCTTTTAATGGTTTGAGGGCTTATATTCAGCAGCTGCTCCTTGGCCCTGTTTGAATAAGCTACTATTCCCCGGTCAAAATAAACAGAACTTCCCGGAACGTCAGTCATTTTAGAAGAGATAAGCCCCCCCGTGCAGGATTCGGCAACCGAAACTGTTTTTCTTTTCCCGGCCAGAAGCCTTCCCGCGGCCTCGGGGAGAGTAATTCCGTTTTCCCCGTAAATATGGTCTGAAGCCAGTTTTATAATTTCAGCTTTAGTTTTATGGAGCAGCTCATCTATAAGTATTTCATCTCCTCCGGAAGCAACTATAACTATATCGGTGCCCGGGCCGCTCTTTTCAAAATAAAAATCCAGCTCCCCTTTTTCCAGGTGCTTTTCGGATTCTATGATTTTAGCCAGGTCACCCGAAATAAGACCCTCGCATTTTCCGGCCAGGCGAAGTAGAGCCTTTTTTCTTATTCCCCTTTCATATTTTTCCTTCAGCAAGGAGTAAAGTGACCTTTTAAATATGCTCTCCACCTCTTCGGGTACCCCCGGAAGCAGTATGAGAGTTTTACCTTTTTCCGGAAAAAGAAGCTGCCCGGGACAACTGCCCCGTGAATTAAAAAGAATTTTGGCATCCCTGAAAACTTCTGCCTGGGAATCACAGCACTTGGGGACCTCTTTTCCCAGGCCCGCAAAATAGGCAGCGACATTTTCCATGGCTTCCCTGGAAAACCCGGTTTCCATCTTAATTGCCCCGGAAACACCTCTCATGCTGAGATCCCCGGGAGAAGAGCCCATACCCCCGGAAAGGGCGGTGATTTCCGCCTTTTCCAGGGAACATTTTACGGCAGAAGCTATCTCCCCGGCATCATCACCTACCGTTAATATCTGTTTCACCTTTATTCCCAGGGACGAAAAATAATCCGCAATCAGCGGACCGCTGCGGGGGGTCCTGCCGTATAAAAACTCACTGCCCACATTAATAATTACAGCATCCATTTAGCTTCCCCTCTTCTTCCAGTTCATACTGCTTAACAGTATGGAGGCAATAAGGGTTGCAAAAAGCCAGTCCCTTCCTATTACAATTATCCACACCAGGGCATATCCGCCGTAGGGGGAGGTAAACTCCTGTATTAAGCTGGATAAAAGAATGGCCGTAAGAACAAGGGGGGTTACTATCTTAATTGAAAAATCCCACCAGGGGCCTATCCTGGAAGGGGATACACTGTTTATATGCTCCCTCAGCTTCTCCGACTTTAAATGCCACCCCACCACCAGGCACTGCATTATGCCTACCGTAACCAACCCGTAACTGGTAAGAAAATGGTCCACCAGATCCAGCCAGTAAAGCCCGGCGCCGGTAGTAAAGATAAGGCCGCCAAGAAATCCGGCCAGACAAAGCACCGAAACAATGCTCCTCCGTGGAAGATGGAATTTATCCATAATTCCGGAAGTAAAGGATTCCACGATTGAAATAGAAGACGAGAGCCCGGCAAATACCAGTATGGCAAAAAATATCACCCCGAAAGTCCGGGCAAAAAGAGGCAGCATTGATATGGCCTGGGGATAGGCTACGAATGCCAGCCCCACCGATTCCCTTGCTACCTCTTCTATGGGAATTCCTGACGAATGCGACATATAGCCCAGGGTTCCCCATACCGCAAAGCCGGCTATAAAAGAAAAAAGGCAGTTTGCGATGGAAACTATAAGGGCGCTTTTCGTTATGTCGCTCTTCCGGGGCAGGTAAGATGCATAGGCGATCATAATACCGAATCCCAGGGATAAAGTAAAAAATATCTGTGAAACAGCCGAAGCCCAGACCTTTGGCTCTTTTAAGAGAGAAAAATCGGGACTCAGGTATTTTACAACACCCCCTCCCGCCCCTTCAAGGGATAGAGCCCAACCCACCAGAACAAATGTAAGGATGAGAAGAAGGGGCATAAGAATTTTATTTGCCCGCTCTATTCCCCTGTCCACCCCGAAAAATACTATAATCCAGTTCATAAACCAGACCGCCAGGAGGCTGAAAAGTATCTGGGGCCGGATATTGCCCAGGACCCCGGGGCCTGAAGTAAGTCCCAGAAAAGTTCCGTGAAAAAAAGCGTCGGGATCTGTGCCCCAGGCCTGGGTTAAGGAGTAAAAGACATAGTTCAGGGCCCAGGAAATGACTACCCCGTAATACATTACAATCCCGAACATGACAAAAGTGACAGACCACCAACCCAGCCACTCCCATTTTGGTGAAATTTTATAAAAGCTCTTGGGGGAGGAACCTTTCTGCCGGTGGCCCAGTCCGAACTCCAGTATCAGGAGGGGGATACCTATAACGGCCAGGGCAATAAAGTAAGGTATGAGAAAAGCTCCCCCGCCGCTCTCATAGGTAAGATATGAAAACCTCCATATGTTGCCCAGCCCTACAGCCGACCCGATGGATGCCAGTATAAAACCCAGCTTTGTTTTCCACTGAGCCCGGTGCACATCAGAAAAGTATTCTTTTTTAGCCATACTTAAAATTCCTTTTGATATTAACCCTGCAGATTTCAAAAATGTTACAAAATCGTAAAACTCTTTGCAAGAGACCGGGGTTAAATTTTTCTATGAATTCTGCCGCCTTCTCTTTTTATTTTTAAGTTTTTTTATTATACTTAAAAGTATGGTAAAAAAAGAAAAATTTGAACCTTCACGTTTTGAAAACCGGGAAATACGGCTGGCGGCGCTTCTTGCAAGTATAGATGACCTGATATTTCTGCTGGACAATGACCTGGTATTTAAAGAATGTTTTCAGCCCAGAAAAGAAAAATTACTCAAGGATCCGGAATATTTTATTGGGAAACATATAGACGACATCGGCTTCCCCGCTCCTGCCCTGGAGCTTATAAAGAAATCTATAAGTAAGACTCTTAATACAGGAAAGGCCGGGCGGGCAGAATATTATCTTGACCTTCCTCAGGGCCGCCGCTGGTTTGACCTGAGAACCTCGGAATTAAAAAATAGCTGCGGAGAACGGGAAGGGATAACCTGTGTGGCAAGGGATATAACCGGCATAAAAAATTTAAATTATAATCTTGAAAAAAGCAAAAAACAGCTATCGGCCACCCTCCTTTCCATCGGTGACGGAGTTATTACCACGGATAAAAAAGGGAACATATCAAGGTTAAACTCCGTAGCCCAAAAACTGACCGGCTGGAAAAACAGCGAGGCAAAAGGAAAACCGGCATCTGAAATATTTAACATAATAGATTCTAAAACCCGCCGGCGGACCGAAAATCCCATAGAAATGGCCTTTAAGCAGAAAAAACCGGTAGAGCTTAAAAGCAATACCATTCTTATTTCACGTGAGGGTGCAGAATATCATATTGCAGACAGCTGCGCCCCCATATTTTCAGAAAAAGGTCAGATAGTAGGTTCTGTTATGGTTTTCAGGGATGTATCTAAGGAGCATAAAAGGCGTGAAAAAGAACATTTTGAGCTGCTTTTTCAGAAAACCTTAGCAGATATCTCCGAAAAATTTCTCACCGTAAAGGAAAAAGATTTTGACCGGGCTGTTGAAGACGCTCTTTTTAAAATCGGATCTCTTTTCGGGGTGGACCGCAGCTATATCTTTATTTTTTCAAAGGATATGGCCGTAATGCATAATACCCATGAATGGTGTGCCCGGGGCATAGAGTCGCAAAAAGAGAGGGTCCAGGATTTTCCCTTATCAAACATGCCCTGGTGGAAATCCCGTATTATGAAGCTTAAGCCGGTACATATTCCTGAAGTCAGGTCTCTTCCTCCCGAAGCAGAAAAAGAGAAAAAAGAGTTTTTATCCCAAAAGATAAAATCTCTTATCTGCCTGCCGATATTTTCACACGATAAGACACTTAGGGGGTTTATGGGTTTTGACGCGGTCCGAACTCATTTCAACTGGCCAGAAAACCATATAAGGATGCTTATGGTTATTGCGGAAATAATCGCGGGAGCCTTTAACAGAAGAGAGGCTGAAAGGGGCCTGAAGGAAAGCCGGAGCCGGTATAAGTCACTTATAAAAAATATTCCCGGGGCGCCTTACCGCTCTCTTTTTGACAAGGAATGGTCAATGCTTTATATAGGAGATGAAATTAAAAATTTAACCGGTTATGAGCCGGATGATTTCATTGATAATAAAATAAGAAGTTATGAAAGCATTATTCATCCCCGGGACAGGGAAATGGTCAGCAACGCCATCGGTGAGGCTATAAATAATAACAGGCACTGGGAGATAGAGTACCGGCTTACCGGTAATGACAAATCGCTGAAATGGGTATATGAAAAGGGGAGGGCTGTTCCCGGGCCGGAAAAGAAACTTATACTGGAAGGGTTTATACATGATATAACCGACAGAAAGAATTTTGAAACAGCCTTAAAAGCCAGTGAAAAAAAATATAGAAGGCTGGCTGATAACATATCGGACGTAGTATGGACTTCCGATCTTAATTTAAACCTTAAATATGTAAGCCCTTCCGTTAAAAAAATAACAGGCGACACTATTGATGAGTACCTTGAAAAATCCATAGAAAAAAAATTCCCGCCGGCGCATCTAAAAAAAATACACCGGGCTGTCAGACGGGAGCTTCAAAAAGAGAAAGAAAAAGATGTGGATAAAAAGAGACATATAACTTTAGAAGTTCAGCATTATAAATCAGACGGAAGTTTATTCTGGGCTGAAATGAAAATAAATCTTATACGGGACAACAGGGGCAGACCTTTCGGACTTCAGGGAGTAACCAGGGATATTAGTGAGCGAAAATGCTGGGAAGAAAAAATAAAGAGACTGGCCGGGGAACAGGAACTTCTGCTGGCAAATATAGATATAATGGTATGGTATCTTGTAGATCCGGAAACTTACGGGGCGGTAAATAAGGCCTATGCCGATTTTTTGGGAATGGATAAAAGCCTTATTCAGCATAAAAAGATAAAAGAGGTTCTTTCAGCTGAAAAAGCAAAAATGTGCCTGGAGGGAAACGACCGGGTTTTTAATTCGAGGGAAAAAGAAACAACCGATTTTAAGGTTGAAAATGAACGGGGCGAGACCAGGATTATCTCAGTAACAAAAACGCCCAAGCTGAATTCCGAGGGGAAGGTAGATTATGTGGTCTGCTCCGGAATTGACATAACCCAGCAGCAAAAAGCACAGGATGAAATAGAAAAATCAGTTAAGGCCAGGGAAAATTTTATTTCCATGGTCTCCCACGAACTTAGAACACCCCTTTCAGTTATAATGGAAGGAATAAAAATAGTTGAAGACGGCTCCTGCGGTGATGTTAACCCGGAACAGAAAAAATACCTGGGCCTGGCAACAAAAAATGTGGACCGGCTGGGACGCCTTATAAACGACATACTTGATATTCAAAAAATTGAAGAAGGAATGATGAAATTTAAGATGCAGTTAAATAATATCGGGACCGCTATAAGCACTATCCTGGAAACCTCACGGCCTGCGGCCCAAAAGAAAAACTTAAAAATAAATGCTAATATCCAGGATGATATACCCGATACTCTCTTTGACAGTGACAGAATAATGCAGGTACTGGCAAATATTGTAAATAATGCCTTGAAATTTACGGAAACCGGGGAAATAAATATTTCGGCACGCAGGGAAGATAATTTAATTAAAGTTTCGGTGGCAGATACCGGACCGGGCATAAAAGAAAATGATATGCCCAGGCTTTTTCAAAAGTTTGAACAGTTTGAAATAAACAGCCAGAGGAAAACAGGGGGGACGGGCCTGGGGCTTGCCATTTGCAAAAAAATCATAAGTATGCATAACGGCAGTATCTGGGCAGAATCAGAATTGGGTAAGGGGACCGTATTTTATTTTACACTCCCCCTGCTTAAAGAAAAAAGAGACAAATGAAAGAAAAGATACTTATAATAGATGATGAGAAGGATATGCTTGCAATAACGGTAGCCAGGCTGGAAAAGTCCGGCTATGAGGTTATTCAGGCTTCAGAAGGCAAGGGGGGTCTAAAAAAGATGGAGAAGGAAAACCCGGACATAGTTATACTGGATTTAATGATGCCCGGAATGGACGGGTATGAAGTTTCCAGGAGAAAAAATGATGATCCCCGACTGGCGCCCATACCCCTTCTGGTGTTCACCGCCAGCGTTGAAGATATACAGGAGAAGGTCCGGGAGACGGGAGCCGACGGCTATATAGCAAAGCCTTTTAATGCCAGTGATATGATTAAGAAAATTTCGGACACATTAAATAAAAAATGACCAGGCTGACCAATACCCTTGTAGAAAAGCAGATGGTAACCCCGGAACAGGTGGAGGATGCAAGGGATAAGCAGATAGGGGCCAAAAAACCCATACACGAGCTTTTAATAGATATGGGCTTTATAAAAGAGGATGCACTTATTAAAACTGCTTCCGAAATTTTTGATCTCCCTGTTTCAGAACTTAAAAGCGAAGAAATAGATACAACCGTTTTAGAGCTTATCCCATATGACCTGGCCAAGCGTTACGGGATTTTTCCATTGAGGCGGGAAGGGGGTAAACTTCTGGTTGCTACGGTGGACCCCCAGAACGTGGTGGTAATGGATGATATCCAGAGCCTGACAGGAATACCGGTAAAACCAGTCCTTGCAGCTAAAAGCGATATATCCGGCTGCATTGAAAAATATTATCTGCTGGATGATTCTATTTATGATCTAGTAAAAAATATAGTTTCTGATAAGGAAGATATAACCGTTAAAAAGGAGAGTCCTTCAAAGAAACCTTATGAGCTAAAAAAACTGCATATTGAAAGTTCACCCGTAATTCGCATTGTAAACCTGGTCCTGAGCGAGGCAGTTAAGTCAAAGGCCAGTGACATTCATATAGAACCATTTGAAGAGTTTACTGAAGTCCGTTACAGAATTGACGGTTTTTTAAAAAATATAATGAAACTTCCGAATAATATTTCCCCCGCCATCATAGGCAGGATAAAAATACTTTCTGATTTAGACATTGCAGAGAAACGGAAACCTCAAGACGGAAGAATCAAAATCAGCATAGGAGACCGTAAAGTGGATTTAAGAGTCTCATCTGTTCCTGTTTATCACGGGGAAAAAATTGTTATACGCGTACTTGACCCCGGACAGGCAAAAGTAAATATTAAAGAGCTGGGCTTGATGGATAAGGACTTTAAGCTTCTTAATAACTCAATCCACTCATCGCAGGGAATGATCTTAATAACAGGTCCCACCGGATCGGGTAAGACTTCAACCATATATGCTGCCCTGGATGAGGTTAATAATGAATCCGTCAATATAGTAACAATAGAAGACCCGGTTGAGTATCAAATAAAAGGAATTAATCAAATTCAGGTTAACCCGGCTAAAGAGCTTAATTTCTCAACCGGACTTAAAAGTATTTTAAGGCAGGATCCTGACATTATATTTGTGGGAGAGATCAGAGACAGTGAGACCGCAAAGATTGCTTTCAGGTCCTCAATGACAGGACATCTTGTTTTTTCTACCCTGCATACCAACAGCGCAGTATCTACCGTTACCCGTCTGAAGGATATCGGTGTGGACCCCTATCTTATAAGTTCTTCCCTGATACTCATTGTAGCCCAGCGACTGGTGCGTTTAGTATGCCCTCACTGTAAAGAATCTTATGAACCCTCAAAAGTTTTACTGGAAAAATTTTCTTCGATTATAAGCTATCTGAAAATAACCAGCTTTTACAGGGGGGGCGGATGCGAAGAGTGCGGTTACTCAGGTTTTAAGGGAAGGACAGCTATATTTGAAATGCTAAGTTTTAATGACAGGATAAGGGAAATGATATCCAGGAACGCATCCGAGGCCCATCTGCTGGCTCAGGCCCGGAAAAATAATTTCACAACCCTGGCAGAATCAGGAATCTTAAAAGTCTCAAAACATCTGACAACGATTGAAGAGGTGGACAGAATAACTGAAATCACAGATAATCCGGAGCATATAAAAAAAGAGAAAAGCGACCGGAAAACTAAGATACTTGTAGCTGATGATGAGGAAGGGATACAGGCTATTCTTGCAAAGAGACTGAAGGATGCAGGTTATGATGTTATCAGCGCCCTTAACGGTGAAGAGGCGCTTCGCCTGGCCTTCACAAAAAAGCCGGACTTAATAATTATGGATATTATGATGCCGGTAATGGACGGCATACAGGCCACCCGAAAATTAAGGGAAAGGCTTCATACCGCTTCCATACCGGTTATAATGCTGACCGCCAAAAAAGATAAAAGAAGCGAACTTGAAGGAATTGATGCGGGGGCAGATGATTATATAACAAAACCTTTTGATAAAGATAAACTGCTGGCCAGGATTAAGATGCTGCTCCGGAGAAGAAGCTGAAAATGTCTGAAAAGAAAAATAAGACTGATATTGAGGATAAAGTAAAAGATATACTTAATGAGCATCAGAACCTGGAAATATCCAGAAAAAAAAAGTTAGCTCAAATAAAAATAAAGAAAGAAAAGAGAAAAAGAATTATAACCTATTCCAGGAGAATAATTCTTTTTCTGATGGCCTGTACTGCAGCCTACCTATATTTTGCGGACCACCGCGCGACTTCACTCAGAGATGAGTCTCAAGTTTGGTTTTCAGGTTTTTTAAGGGATGATGATTACAGGCTCAGGGAATGTATTCTTAACCTCTGGGAAATAAGGAGGTATTCCGATACTTTTTATGCAGATAGAGGGCAGTTCCCGGAAAATCTATCAGAACTGACGGCAGAAGAACCTGCCCTTATGGAAATATCCTGTCCGGCAAGCGGAAAAAAATATATAGATAAAATTTCAGGTGAACAAAAAATTATTGCCTGCCCGACTCCTGAATTCCACGGCATTTACAGGGCATGGATTGACCTCAAGACGGGACCTCCAAGAATTGAAAGGAGATAAAATAGTATGATGGATTTCTTTTTAAGAAAAATAAATCAGTATAAACGTCATTCGGGGTTTACTTTTTTAGAGCTCCTTATTGCAATAGCTATTGTTATAATCCTGGCGGGCAGTGTGGAAGTAGTGCGTTACCGCAGGGCAAGGGAAAAAACTTCAAAATCAGTATGCGCGGAAAACAGGAGGGTTATAGAACTTTCAGAGATGAGATTTAAAGCGGATACGGGTTCTCATTCCCAAGCATTAGGTGAACTTGTTGCTGCAGGGTATTTAAGCCGCAGGCCCGTATGTCCCGGGGGGGGGATTTATGCCTGGTTGCCGCGCCCCGAAGAAGATTCGCTTTATCAGTCAATAATAGGCTGTTCCGTTCACGGAACTTTCGATACGGGAATATCTGAATATGAAAATATTATAAGTTATGACTTTAATGATGGAGGCTCCGACGGGTGGACTACTACAGGAAGTAACTGGGATGTCATAGATAAAAAATTTCAGGGAGGGCCCGGGGGTGAGCACCGCGCCTTTTACGGGGAAGATAGCTGGAGCAACTACACAGTTGAAGTAAAAGCTGCTTTACTGGCCGGAAGCGGCAGCGCACAGGGCTACGGGATATATTTCAGATCCACCGGCTTTAATGAACCCGATACTCTTAATTCTTATATTTTTCAGTATGATCCCGGATATGCAGGAGGCGAGTTTCTTATCAGAAAAGTTGTTTCGGGAGGAGAACGGCCCCCTATTGCCCGGTTTGCCCCGCCTGCGGGTTATGACTGGAAAGGCTCAGAGAAAAAAATAAGAATAGAAGTTTCGGGAGAGAGCCTCCGGGCATATATAAGCGATATAAACGGCGGAACAGCTCCTGTCCTTGAAGTAAATGATTCCACATTTCTATCCGGTGCAGTGGGCTTTCGGACATGGAGTGACTCCGTAGCATCTTTTGATGACCTGCTTATAACTATTGAAGATTAAAAATGTCAAAATTGAAAAAAAGAGATAAAGGATTTACATTAATTGAGCTTATAGTTTCAACAGCCATTATAGCTATATTAACAGGGGCAGTTGTCTCTATTAGATACCGGGATGCCAGGGAACAGGCCTCCATCTCTGTATGCGCGGAAAACCGGCGTTTAATCGAGCTTTCGGAAATGCGCTATAAGGCTGACCGGGGCAGCCACTCACAGGGGTTAATTGACCTGGCAGAAGAAAATTATTTAAGCCGCATACCCAATTGTCCGGAGAAAGGAGTTTATGCCTGGGCTCCCTATCCCGCCGGACATTCATTATACCAGTCGGTTATAGGCTGCTCTTTTCATGGAATTGAGGAAGAAAACGGAGAAGAAGAGGCTCTGCCTGATTATCCTGTCTGGGATCCGGATGTTGCTTATTTCGGGGGCAATTATATTATTTATGATGAGAGGGTTTTTCAGGCAAGATACTGGACCAGGGGAGACGTGCCGGGCCTTATTTCCAGTCCCTGGCAGGAAATCACTGACCAGTGGCGAAACTTTAATATTTACCACAGGGATGACAGGGTGCTATATGAAGGCAAGAGTTACAGGGCAAAATGGTGGAACCAGAACGCTCCCCCAAATATTTCCCAGGCTTGGGAACCGGTTAATTGATCACTGTCGGCATCTGAGGCTTTTTAACTTCGCTGCCGCCCATAATTAAAAGTTCAGGACGGTATTCAAAGTGCATATTATCGTAAAAGAGCCATTTTCCGCCCCATATAAAACCGTATTTTTCAAAGATCTCCACAATTTCCCGGGGCACCATCCATCTTTCCTCGTAGGGAACTTCATACCAGCGTGAATTATAATTTTTAGTCCAAAGCCAGTATATTATTTTCCGGGGTGAATATACGGGAATAAGATCAACTGCCGCGCCGTAGCTATGATAACTTCTCCTGGTGCTGCCCTGAATCCGGCGCCAGCTGAAACATTCTATTCTATTCAGGCTCTTTATAAATCTTTTTATTTCATTATTTTCGGTTTTTATTTTTTTTATCTCTTTTTCAATTTCTTTAAGGGCAGGTACTATTTTTTTATGAGCCCGGATATTAAAATTGAAAAAGCTCTTTTCCCGTATATTTTTTTTTATTTCCCGGTAGGAATCCCCGCCGTAAAGCTTATCCAGAAAAGAAGCGGATACGGGAACCTCTCCTCTCGTTTTTATATATTCAATATGCTCCTTTTCAGGCAGTATGGTTTTTAAGGGAAACCCGGCATGATATTCATAAAAACCAAAAGGCCCGTATTTTTGCTTATCTGTTATTTTTGATTCAGGGAGCATCCTCCCACCCAGCCAGTAAAACCACTCATCATCAAGCTTAAGGGCCCATTCACCGTCTTTCTCTTTAATCTTTATAATCCGGTCATTATATGCAGCGGCAAGGGCTTGCAGTTCTTTTGGCGGCCCGGCCTCTTCAGCCGGAAATCTAATTGAAATAAACCGAGATGACAGATAAAAAAAGGCGGCTGATACCGCAAAAATTAAAAATATTTTTTTAAGATTCATAGGCGGATTCAATAATCTAATGCAACACTCACATAAAAAAAGTAGAATGCGACAAAGGAGGAACTACTGTGAGGAATTGTTGCTACAAAAGATTGAGTTCGGAAGAGCGGGAAGAAATAAGCCGGGGCTTAGCAGAAAAGTTATCAGTAAGAGAGATAGCCAGGCGATTAGACAGGTCCCAGAGTACAATAAGCCGTGAGATCCGTAAAGGGAGCTGTAATAAGTACACATATAGAGGGCAGCGTGCCCATAGAAGAGCCCAGCGAAATGCCAGGAACCGTAAATTAGGCAAGCGCAAACTGATGAAAAATGCAGCATTGAGAAATTATGTACATGAAAAATTACGGTTAAAATGGTCACCCGAGCAAATTGCCAACAGGCTGAAAAATAGTTATCCTGATGATGAAGCTATGCAAATATCACACGAAGCAATTTACGGATATCTATATGTATTACCCCGTGGGCAGTTGAAAAGAGAACTTCTGAAATGCTTGCGCCAGGAACACAAATACCGGCGCAAACGAGGTAAAAGAGTAAAAGAGTCGACGAAAAAACTGGAAGACATGCTCAGCATAGAGGAGCGTCCCGCTGAAGTAGCCGACAGGACCGTTCCCGGACATTGGGAAGGTGATATACTTATTGGTAAAAATCGGCAATCGGCAATGGGAACTCTGGTAGAAAGGACTACCAGGACTACAATACTTGTTCCGCTGAAGTCAAAAAAGGCAGCGGAAGTAAGGAAGGCTTTTGCAAAGGAAGCGTTGCGGCTACCTGAACAAATGAGGCTGTCACTGACTTATGATCAGGGCAGAGAAATGGCCGAGCACAAATTGCTTACACAGGCTACAAAAATAAATGTCTATTTTGCGCATCCGGCAAGCCCGTGGGAGCGTGGGACGAACGAAAATACTAATGGTTTGATCCGACAGTTTTTCCCGAAAGGTACAGATTTCAATACGGTTTCATTGGAAGAGATAAAGCATGCTCAGGGTTTATTAAATGGCCGACCGCGTAAAGTATTAGATTGGGAAACACCTTACGAAGCATTTAAAAGATTGGCTGGTGTTGCGTTAGAACCTTGAATCCAAG
>PWQF01000068.1 GCA_003556865.1 Elusimicrobiota bacterium
ACTTTATTTGGTGTGTGGAAAGTTCTTGGGCAGTTTACAAGCTATACCGGCTTAGCAGATATAAAAGCTACGCAGGTTTTAAAATGGGCCGTTGCTAAAGACCGGGACAGTGTAGATGAAGAAGAGCTGAGAGAGTACGTTACAGCCACATTTACACTGGTAATGATGATCTTGCCACTTATCTTAATTGCAGGGGCAATCATAACTTGGTACTCACCACACATTACCAATGTTTCTCCTGAATATTATGACATTGTACGCATAACTACCGCGATCCTTGTACTTGCCCTTGTGATACACAAGGTTTTTGATATGTTTGAATCTATTCTGCGTGGGATGAACCTTGGCTTTAAAAGAATGGGGTTTCGTGCGACTGTTTTTGTTTTAGGAGGAGCACTGCAAATAGCTATAATGCTGATGGGATACGGGTTAATTGCTCTTGCTCTGATACAGTTTTTAGTGAATATGGTCATTGGAATTACAATTTATGTGATTGTGAAAAGAAATGTGCCTTGGTTTGGATGGGGTAGAGTGAATTTTAAAAGGTCCCTTTCCTTTTTTAAAATTAGTGGCTGGTTTATGGGATGGTCTGTGGTTAAAATGGTAATAGTGAATAGTGATAAAGTGCTTTTGGGATTTTTTGCGGGCCCTGTATTAGTAACCCAGTATGTAATTACGGAATATTTGGTTAAAGCTGCGAGAGGAGGTGTTGGAAATGTCATACATGGTGTAATTCCGGGAGTTGGTAAGTTGTTTGGTAGCGGGCAATATAATAAGTTGAATAAAGCAAGAAGTCATGTTATGCTAATGACTTGGCTAATGGGGGTATCGGTGGGTGCGGCTGTGATAATATTTAATGACTCTTTTGTAAAAACATGGGTGGGAGATGAACAATATGCAGGGCATATAGCGAATACCATGATTATACTTGTAGCCCTTCAATACATGTTCATACAAAATGACAGTGCGATAATAAATACAACGCTTGATATCAATCAAAAGGTTTATTACGGATTTACATCTGCCGCAATCTCGGTGTTACTGATGTTTTTGTTGGTCCCAGAGTATGGAATAGTTGGCTTATGTATAGCAATGATAATTGGGCGAATGCCAATGAGCATTGCCTATCCATTAATTATTTCGAAAAAAATAAAGACCAAGATAAACGTCCGATATTTAGTAAGGCCTTTTATTGTTACAACTGTTTTATGGGTGGTTAGTTATCAGGTAGGCAACTGGCTTAATGACCTAAACTGGTTATGGCTTATAGTAAATGTATCTACAACTTTATTTATAGTGCTAATTATTGCTGGATTTATAGGATTAACTAAAGATCAAAGGCTGGAATTGATGGACTACAAAAATAGAATAAGTTTTTCGAAAAGTGATCGATAGTGCACGAAAAATAAAAATAAAATAATTTTGATTTTATATGAATTCAGAATTGAAGAAACTAAGAGTTAGTGGAGCAAAAAATTCGGCAACCCGGTTGTTGGCCGCTTCTATGATTTCTGATGAGAAAGTTACACTGTACAATTTTCCTACAGAATTAGTTGATGCAAATCATAAAAGGCGGTTTATTGAATCCGTTGGTGGAAAAGTCTTTTTTGATGATGTGAGAGAGCTTGCTGAAATAGAAACATTTTCCTTGGTTGACACTGTTTTAACAGATTATGATTTTCCAATTCGAACCACTTATTTACTTGTGCCCGGACTATTAAAAAAGACCGGTGTTGCAAAAATCCCATATCCCGAAGGATGTAAAATTGGAAATAGGGGATATGACCTACATGTGATGGTCTGGAAAAAAATGGGAGCTGAAGTAGAAGAAAAACCGGATTATATCGAAGTAACTGCCAATAATCTAAACGCAGCAGAGATTGATTTTCCAATCACAACGATAGGAGGTACAGAAACTGCCTTAATTTGTGGCTCGATTGCAAAAGGAACTACAACAATTAAGAATGCATATATATCACCAGAAGTATTTGATCTTATAAAATTTCTAAGGTCTATTGGGGTTGATATTGAAGTGGTAGGAAACAGTTTTATACGTATTCAAGGAAGAAAATATCATAGAGGAACATCACATAGGGTAATATCTGATCGAATTGAAGCGATAACCTGGATGATTTTTGCAGCTATTGCTGAAAAACCGATGCTGATTGGAAATGTTCCATTTAGTGATATGGAAATCCCATTAACCCATCTGCAGGAGGCCGGTGTCGATTTCTTTGCAAATAAAAATGGTGTGATGATATCTGATGAATGCATGCCCAACGGTATACAACCATTTGAGCTGGCCACAGGCACCCATCCGGGCATCATATCTGATATGCAACCCTTTTTTGTACTGTTAGGTTTGAAAGCCAATGGCATTAGCCGTATTTATGATTACCGATACCCAGAACGTATTACCTATCTGAAAGAGTTGTCGAAACTGATCGAAGGAGGTTTGGAATGGAAAGAGGGGGAGATAAAAACTACAGGTCGTACATCATTTATACCCGCACACGTTAATTCTACGGATCTGCGTGGAAGCATGGCTGTACTAATGGCTGCACTATTAGCCGGTAATGGCGGGGATTCCAAAATTGATAACATACATATGGCTCTCCGTGGTTACAATAAGCTGGATGAAAAACTGCGGGCATTGGGGTATTCTTTTGAAATGAAAAAAGGGTCAATGATTATTTGAATGGAAAAATATTTAACTAAAAAAAACATAAACGATCTAAAATCTGTTCTTCCAAATGGTGTTGAGGAGAATGTAGATCTATCTGATATTAGTCGTTGGAAAATTGGTGGAAAAGCTAACTGTATTGTAAAACCATCGAACAGTGAAGAGGTAAGTGCTATTGTAAGCTATCTGAATTATTCTGAATTACCTTACATTGTAATCGGCTCTACCAGCAATCTCCTTTTTTCAGATAATGGACTTAGAGTTGTAGCCATTCAAATAGGAGAAATGATGTCTGATTACAAAATTTCTGGAAACAGAGTCTGGACACAAGCCGGTAAATGGGTTCCAGGGTTTGCAAGAAATGTTGCACAGGTAGGACTGGCCGGCATTGAACATACAGCCGGAATACCGGGTACTATTGGTGGTTTAATCTGTATGAATGGTGGAAGTCAAAGAAAAGGCATTGGTACCCATGTGGAATCCGTAACGGCAGTTTCACCAACAGGCGATATGACAGTGTTTACGAATGATGAATGTGAATTCAACTATCGTAGCTCTATTTTTCAAGATAACGGCTATACAATTGTTGAAGCAGAATTGGTATTTAATGAACAGAAAGAGTACTCAGAGATTCGGGATGAAATGTTGAAAATTTTACGCTCGCGAAGGGCTAAATTTCCACAGCGATTACCTAATTGTGGTTCAATATTCATTAGCAATCCACAAATTTATGAGAAGTATGGACCTCCGGGTGCAGTAATTGAAGATTTAGGGTATAAAGGTTTAAGGAAAGGAAATGCAGAAGTCTCTGAATTACATGCCAATTTTATAAATAACGCAGGAAATGCAAAAGCATCAGATGTTCTATGGTTAATAAGAAGAATTCAATATGATGTATATAAAAAAACAGGATTTAAAATGGAAACAGAAGTTAAGTATGTTAATCAGTTTGGGGATATAAAAAAAGGCATCTAAATATATTGATGCATTATGAAAAAAAGAAATAGAAGTTTAGTGTTTATAATTGCCAGTAGAAGTTATGGTGGTTATGAAGTAAGGTATTTAAAACTTGCGTATTTTTTATTCCAAAATGGCTATGTGGTAAATGTTTTAATAAATTCCCATCTATTAAGGAATGAGAAAAAAAAAGCAGTTGAAAAAATCCTTTCTGACATAGAATTTAGAAAATATGTACAAGAGATAGGATATCCATTTATTCTATTCTTTCAAAAACCACTCTATTTTATAACTTCTGTTCTATTCAATTATGACGCTTTTCTTTATTTGTGTATACCTGTTCTAAAAAAAATAGATGCAGATATTGTCTACACTAATAAACAAATAGGTGCTTTAAAAGTTCTGCGTGACAAACTTGATGTAATCATTGTAAAAGATTTTACTAGTCCCGATACAGTTGATAGTTTTATAGAGAATAAAGATTACAAATATTTACAATTAGCAGAT
>PWQF01000128.1 GCA_003556865.1 Elusimicrobiota bacterium
AAACCTGGAATGATGATAACGGATTTTCCCACGTAAGGGCTTCTATGGTGGGTCCTTCGGAAATTATCCCGGTTTCCGGAGGTAAACCGCTTCTGGGAACCTGGCAGCAGGTGGTGGTCATTGATTTTGATAACGGCCCCCGGTCCAGAGAGGTGTTTCTGACACTCCTGGAAAATTAAGTTATATGGCTCTGCGCATATCAGCCGGTCTGCTGAAAAACAGAAAAATTAAATCTTTTCCCGGAAAAGAGGTAAGACCCCTTTCCGGAATGATAAAAGAGGCCCTTTTTTCTATACTGGGAGAAAGAATAAAGGGAGCTCTTTTCCTGGATCTCTTTGCCGGCACCGGCAGCGCGGGACTGGAGGCTATTTCCCGGGGAGCAGAAAAAGCAGTTTTTGTAGAAAAAAATCGTTCCCAGATTAATCTTATCCGTGAAAATGCCAGGGGGCTGGGGGTTGAAGATAGATGCACTATCATATGCAGTGATGTATTTGATTTTAAACCAACGGAAAAACCGGAGATAATCTTTGCGGGTCCGCCCTACAGGGAAAACCTTTCCGGTTCCATACTCAGCCACTCTTTAGATTCGGGCATACTTACAGGGACGGGAATTTTAATTATTCAGCATCACAAAAAAGAGAAAATTAATGCGGAAAGAGCAAAACTTGCCGATTCCAGGAAATACGGGATAAGCAGGCTTGATTTTTTTACCCTTTAATCTTGCAAAGCTTCAGGCACTTTGATATATTAATCTCATGAATAAAATCCGGATATTTATATTTCCTGCCCTCTTACTTATAGTGCTGGCCGGATGCGCCAGGATGGACAGGTATTCAGGAAGAATAGATTCCGATACTTCCTGGAGCGGGGATATTCTTCTTGAAGGCGATATTTATGTGGAACCGGGAGTAACCCTTACCATAAAACCCGGGACCCGTATATTTTTCAGCGGCGGGGAAATTAAAACTGAAATACAGAGGCTTAGAAGGGTTGAGGGGGCCACCTATGACATTTTCAGCCCCGAGCGTATAGAGATCATATGCGCCGGGGATATAATAGCCCGGGGGACGGAGGAAAACCCCATAACCTTAAGCGCCCCGCCTGCCAATCCCGAAAGGGGCGGGGGTTTCAATTTTGTGGGAAACCGCTCTACCTCTGCGCTGGAATTTGTACATATAAAAGGGGGATATATAGGAGTCAGGGTCTATGACAGCCGCGCTCCTATTATGGAAAACCTGACCGTTACCGGAAATACGGCAGGGGGTATAGGGTTCTGGGATACCTCTTCGGCAGTAATAAAAGATTCGTATGTGTACGGTAACAAATACGGCATAGGGGCCGCAGACGGAACCCGCGTGGATATATCGGGAGGCGTGATAAAAAATAACAGGGCCTCAGGGGTTTTTATGGAGGGATACAGCAGGGGCAGAATTTCAGGATTAAATATTTCCGGAAACGATATAGGGGTGGCCCTTGGCCATGAGGCCCGGGTAGAGGTGGAGAAGAGCACGTTAACAGCTAACGGGAGCGGAATAGGAGTATGGCAGTCGGCGTTGCTGGAGGCGGAAAACAATTATTTTGCCCGGAATATAACCGGAATGATTGCCGTGGACAGCTCCACTCCCGTGGTAAAAAATAACCTGTTTGAAGAGAACGGGGGGGGGATAACTTTTGCCGACAGTGCCGCTGGAAAGGTGGAAGGAAACAGTTTTAACCGTCACGGCCCCGGTATAATTGTTTCCGGCCGCTCATCACCTGAAATAATAGCTAATACTTTCAGGGCCAACCGTTACGGCATAAGAAATGAGGGAAACTCCCGGGCTTCAATAATCCGTAATTCTTTAATGGGCAATGAAGTTGCTGTTCTTTTCAGGGATCATTCCCGGCCGCGCATGGAAGACAATTCCTTTGAAGAAAATACTAATGACACGATTGACAGCAGGTACTGATGAGCAACTCTTTTTCAATATATTATAACTCTAAAAAGGAAAAAGCGGTAAAAATAAATGACGCGCTCACGAGGGAAATAGAAAAATCAGGGGGGAGCTTTGTCTGCGAGAAAATTCTTCCGTCAACCGATATAATTATTGCTGTGGGAGGGGACGGGACCCTGCTCCGGACGGGAAGGCTGGCGGCGGAGAAGAATATACCGGCAGCTTATATTAATACGGGAACCGTAGGTTTTCTCGGACCTGAAATCACAGATTTAAAATCTTTTATACGTAAATTGTCGGCCGGAAATTTTTATACTGAAAAAAGAATGCTTCTTTACTCGGAGGCCGAGGGAAAAAAATTCACCTCATTAAATGATATGGTAATTAAAAACGGCTCCACTGCCCGTATTATAGAACTTGATATTAAAGCAGGGGATTATTTTCTGGGAAGGCTGCGGGGAGACGGAGTTATAATTTCAACCCCAACGGGTTCTACCGCATATTCCCTGGCCGCGGGCGGGCCGGTAATAAGCCCGGGGCTTGAAGTAATAGTTCTTACCCCGCTTAATCCTCATTCACTAAACAGCAGGGGTTTGGTTCTTCCTCCGGAAACAGAACTATCCGTAAGCTGTCCGTCTGCTCCCGGCAGGGAAGTTATTTTAACCGCGGACGGGCAGGAGAGCGCCCGGCTTACCCTTCCCCAGTCAATTAAAGTGAGGCGCCATGATAAGCAGCTAAGCTTAGTAAGCACAAAGAATATTTTTTTAAAAAATCTTTCTGAAAAAATGAACTGGGCTGCGGGAAGTAAAAGGTAATTTAAGGTACGCCGAATGCTGGAGTCAATTAAAATAAAGAACTTTGCGCTTTTAGAAAAAGCTTCAATAGAATTCAGTCCCGGACTAAATGTTATAACCGGCCGTACCGGCGCAGGAAAATCTATACTGATAAATTCTCTTTCCATGGTTCTGGGGGAAAGGGTGGATAGAAAAATAGTGCGCTCCGGCTCTGATTTCTGCGAGGTCGTTGCACTGTTTGCCGGGGAGCTTCCTTCTGCGGCGGTGGATTTTTTAAAGGAAAAGGATCTTTACGAGGAAGAGCTTATTTTACGCAGAAAGTTTTATGCCCGAGGCCGCTCAAAATGCTATATAAACGACAGGAATGTTCCTCTCAGCACTCTTAAGCACCTGGGGGATATGCTGGTGGACATACATTCCCAGCACCAGCATCAGTCCCTGCTGCAGCCTTCTGTCCAGGCCCGTCTGCTGGACCGTTATTCATCTTCGGAAAAAGAGGCAGATGAAATAAGGGGAATATGGAAAGAAAAAAAGAGGTTAAAGGAAAAAATCTCTTCTTTAGACCGGAAACAGAAAGAAACGGACAGGGAAATAAGCAGGCTGAGGTCGGAAAAATCAGAGATAGATTCTCTAAACCCGGAGCCCGGTCTTGATGAGCAGATAGAAAAGGAGTACAGGATAGTTTCAAATATGGAAAACCTTTATGCCGGCGCCGAAGAAATCTACAGTTCACTTTACGATAAAGAGAATTCTATTTCAGAAATAATTGCTTCTTACCTGGGGAGCTGCAGTGAACTGGCTGAAGTTGACGAGAGGCTAAAGCCTGTCTGTGAATATCTGAGAAGCGCTCTTCTGGCTATAGAAGAGGCCAGCATGACCCTGGGCTCTTACGTTGACAGCACCCAGTTTGAGCCGGAACGGCTGGAAAAGATAATGGAAAAAAGGTCGAAAATACTGGGCCTCAAAAGAAAATTCGGACCGGAAATGGAAGATGTGCTCAGTTACCGCAAGCAGCTGAACCAGAGGCTTCAAAGCCACGGCAGCTACCAGCAGCAGATAAAAAAACTGAAGGATGAGTTAAAGGAAGCGGAAAGCCGGATGGGAAAACTGGCCCAGAAGCTTAGCTCAAAAAGAAAAAAGGGGGCAGAAAAACTTAAGAAGGAAATAGAAGAGAACCTTAAAACCCTTGGAATGGAGAGTGCGGGATTTAATGTGCGCCTTCAGGCTTTAGATGAAATAGGCCCGGCGGGCAGTGAGGAGGCCAGGTTTTATATATCTCCCAATCCCGGTGAGCCGGAAATGGATTTTGCCCGCATTGCTTCCGGCGGTGAAATTTCAAGGGTTATGCTGGCGGTAAAGTCGGCTCTGACCCGTTCCGACCGGACGCCACTGCTGATATTTGACGAGATAGATGCGG
>PWQF01000079.1 GCA_003556865.1 Elusimicrobiota bacterium
ATGGGCGCCTGTTCCTCAACCACCGAAGATGATGCCGCTTATCTTATGGATACAAATTATGAATATACCCGGAAACTGTGCCTTATATGCCTGGAAAAAGATATAAGGTTTATCTATGCCTCTTCAGCTGCTACCTACGGGGACGGAAGTATGGGTTTCAGCGATGACCACTCTTTTTTAAAAAGATATAAGCCCTTAAACCTTTACGGCCTTTCCAAGCATAAATTTGACCTGTGGGCCCTGGAAAATAATTTTTTAGATAAAATAGCAGGCCTTAAATATTTTAACGTATACGGGCCCAATGAATACCATAAGGGTGATATGAGCAGTTTTGTTCTTAAGGCATTTAACCAGATAAAAAGGAAGGGAGAGGTAAACCTGTTTAAGTCATACAGAAAAGAGTATGCTCACGGAGAGCAGAAAAGGGATTTTATCTATGTTAAGGATGCGGTGGATATGACCCTGGAGTTTATGCATAATAAAAATGCGTGCGGAATATATAATATCGGGATTTCTGAGGCCTCCGCCTGGAACAGCCTGGCCGGGGCTGTTTTTAAGTCCATGGGGAAAAAAGTTAATATTAAATATGTTGATATGCCTGAAAATATAAAAGAAAACTACCAGTACTATACAAAAGCTGAAATGAAAAAATTTAAGGATGCGGGACTTAAATTTTCCCCTTTGCCGCTTGAAGACGGGATCTTTGATTATGTTTCAAATTATCTTTCCGGAGGAAAGCGTATGGGCGGCGGCTGATGAAATCTGCGGTCCGGATTTTTATTTAATATAGATGTTTGCCCATCTTCACTGCCACAGCAGAAGCTCTTTTTCAGACTCAATTTTAAATATACGAGAGGCCGTGGAGAAGGCCGCATCTGACGGTCAGAAGGGGATGGCCCTTACCGATCACGGGCTTTTAAGCCGTCCTATCACCTTTATCCGTTTGTGCCGGGAAAAAGGTATGGTTCCGGTGCTGGGATTTGAAGCCTATTTTGTGCCTTCGGCACGGGAACAGATAAGGAACTTTAACAACAGCAGGCGCCACCTTGTTTTGCTGGCCAAAAACAAAGAGGGGCTTAATAATATGATTGCTCTTTTAAACAAGTCCTGGAAACATAACTGTTTTATGGGGCGAAGGGGGCTGCTGGACTGGAAGCTTCTTAAAAAATATTCTTCCGGCATTATATGCCTTACAGCCTGTTTCTGGAATATTGTTTCACGCAGCGCCAGGCTTTACGGGGAGGATAGGGCAGAAGAAAATTTCAGGGAGCTCTATGACATATTCGGCTCTGATTTTTATCCCGAACTGGGCCGTCACGGCATAAAGGAAGAAGAAATATCTAACAGGCTTCTCATAAAATTCAGTAAAAAATATGCGGTTAAGCCCGTGGTCACAAATGACGTCCATTATTTAAATAAGGAAGATTCTGTCTTGCATGACTGTTTTATAAAAAGCCGCTTTTCCCGGATCTCCTCTTTTTCATACAGCGGGAGCGGATACCACCTTAAAACGGTAAAAGAGATGGCTGCCCTGGGGTTTAAGAGGGAGTATCTTGAAAATAGTATGGATATATTAGATAAATGCAGCGTGGATGAAGATTCATTTATAAAAGGGAAAAAGCCAGTCTCATCTGATATTTACGCTGCTTTTAAAGAGGGGAGCGCGGCATTTGTCCCGGAAATAGTTAAGGTGAGCAGGGAAAGGGCTCGGCAGATATGCCTCCAGCTGGGAGAGAGTAGCAAGACGGCAGAAAAACTTTTTAAGCAGTGGAGGCAGGTTAAGGCCTTTACGGGAAGTGTGGCTATTAACAGAGACCCTCCCCTGGAAAAGATTACCCCTCTTTTTAAGTGGAAGAACCTGCCGGTCTGCCAGTTTCCCCGGGAAGAGCTGAAAAAACAGAATATCTTTTTAAAGGATGTCTGAATATGATTAAAAAGAGCCCCTCATTTATAGCCCTTTTTGCTGTTTTAACCGCCGCCGGCGGGCTGTTAACACTGCCTGCCGGACCTGTGCCGGTAACATTTCAGACCCTCTTTACCCTGCTTTCGGGTTGTATCCTGGGACCGGCGGGAGGGGTTATGAGCCAGGCCTTATACATACTTATGGGAGCTGCCGGGCTGCCTGTTTTCTCCAGGGGCGGCAGCGGACTGGCCCATCTTCTGGGGCCGACCGGCGGTTATCTGTTTGGTTTTATGGGAGCTGCTTATGTCAGCGGTATTTTTGCTTTAAGAGGAAAAATTAAAACGGCCCTGATAGCAGGCTCTCTTACCGTCTATATAGTTGCTATTCCCTGGCTCGGGATTTATACCCGCATGAGCTGGACTCAAACCCTTGCTGCGGGTTTTATCCCCTTTATTCCCGGGGATATAATAAAAATTTTTGCGGGCCTGGGAATCTGGCGCAGGCTTAAATCATCCGGAATGCTGGAAAGTTTAAAATGAATATTTTCTATGCCTCTCTTATTACTCTTGCGGCCCTGGCCTCGCTGGTCCTGGCTATGGCAGGTTTTCCGGGAAGTTTTTTATTATGGCTTACCATTTTTTTAATATCCCTGGCGGAAGGCTTTAATATTATCGGACCTTCCCTGCTGGTTCTGTTTTTTCTTATTTGCTCCGCGGGAGAACTCCTGGAATATTTAAGCGGGGTGATAGGCGCAAAAAAATCAGGCGGAGGAGCTGCCTCCGTAAGGGGAGCTCTTATAGGGGGTCTTACGGGAGCGGTTATATTATCTTCCCTTATTCCCCTCTGGGGGTTTTTTATAGGAGTTTTCCTGGGAACCTTCTCCGGTGCTTTTATAGGTGAATATAATAGTAAAAAAGATTTTTATTCATCGGCAAGAGTCGGGATGGGAGCCCTGGCGGCCAGGGTGGGAGCCTCAGGGATAAAGGTTCTTATAATACTTGTAATAAGCTCAATTTCCGCAGCACGCCATATGGGCTTTTTCTGATTATGAAGAATTTTATTATAAAAAGGATATTAACAATGCTCCCTGTTCTTGTGGGCATTACCATTATAACTTTTTTTATAATGCACCTTACACCCGGAAGCCCCGTGGACGGGCTTATGATGTCGCCGGAAGTGGATGCCGGGGCCATAATGCGTCTGAGAAAGGCCTACGGGCTGGACCGGCCGGTTCATATCCAGTACTTCAGCTGGCTGGGAAGGGTGGCAACTTTTAATTTCGGTACTTCCTTCAGGGACGGAAGAAGCGTGATAAGCAAGATAGGGGAACGGGTTCCGGCCACCCTTCTCTTAAACCTGGCCTCTCTTTTTGTCATATTTTTAATTGCCGTCCCGGTCGGGATAATATCGGCTGTTAATCATAACCGGCTTATAGACAAGGTCCTGGCTGTATCTGTTTTTGTCGGGTATTCGGTCCCCGCCTTTGTGGTGGCCCTGCTTTTAATGCTTTATTTCGGGGTGAGGCTGGGCTGGCTTCCAATTTCCGGCATGGTTTCAGTCAATTTTGAATACCTTTCTTTCTGGTCCAAAGTGGGGGATATAGCTTCGCACCTGGTTCTTCCGGTTATATCTACGGCCATAGGAGGTCTTGCCTTTCTATCCCGGTATCTTCGCTCCTCAATGCTGGAAGTTATCAGGCAGGATTATATCAGGGCCGCACGCTCCCGGGGGGTACCGGAAAAAAGAGTTATTCTTTCTCACGCTCTCCGCAACGCCTTTATTCCCATGATAACTGTATTCGGTCTTCTTCTTCCCGCCCTGATAGGGGGTTCGGTTGTATTTGAAACTATATTTTCCTGGCCGGGTATGGGTCGGCTGGCCTATGAGGCCATAATGTCCAGGGACTATCCCGTGGTTATGGGGATAGGGGTCATAATGGCTTTTTTAACTCTTTTTGGAAACTTTCTGGCGGATATAGGTTATGCTGCAGCGGATCCGAGGATAAGATATAAATGAAGAAGATATTTAAGAACAGAATGGTCTCTGCCGGTTTTTTAATTCTTTTTTTCTTTTTTCTTTTTGCCCTTCTGGGCCCCCGGATCAGCCCTCACCCCCATAACCGCCATAACCTCCGTGACAGGCTTCAGCCTCCCTCTGCCCGGTATATAATGGGGACCGATGATCTGGGCCGCGACATTTTTGCCCGCCTGGCAGCCGGCTCAAGGATTTCCCTGTCG
>PWQF01000179.1 GCA_003556865.1 Elusimicrobiota bacterium
GCTGAAATCTCCCGGCTTATGCAGGAACAGGAAGATGCTATTGACCGGCTGGGTGAATTCCACCTGGAACTTAATGATTTCCTGGAGCAGAGGGAAATAGAGCGAAGCTCATTTCTGCAGGCAATTTTCTTTTCTTTTGCAGGGCTTTTTAGTATGAGATTTTTGGCAAGATTGCGTAAGATTCCCTACCTGGGAAGACTGTTCGGAAAAGACAGGTCCCACCGGAAATCTCTGGGGAAAATCAGCAGGTATGCCCGCAGGGAAATCAGCTTGACCGATGCCCTCAGAAAACTGTCTCCCGAAAAACTTCTTGAAAGGGGTGAAATACTTAACCAGGAGGGTATACCTGTAACTTCAACCACACTCCGCTATAAACCCGAAACTCTTATGGAAAGAGCAGCTAAGTTGAAAAAGGCGGGAATTGAAATTACGGTAGCAAACCTTATACAGCCTTCTCAGGTTTATGATGACATTGATTATTTATCCCGTAAAAATTATGCAGAAGAACTTCTGTCCATTTATTTCAGTAACTTTAAATATTTCAGATCCCACCCCGGAAGAGGTGCGGCTACGCCTTTACTTCCTCATTTTAAACGCCGTATCGATAAGATGCTGGAGCTGGTTAACGTTATTCAGAGGGCTACCGGCATACCTGATGAAATAAAATACTCTCTCCTTCAGATATTTATGAGGGAAGATTTAAGATACCTTACCGGAGAAAGAAGCCAAAGATTGATCATAAGTTCCCGGATTTGGGAAACAGAAAAAGGTTCCGCTCAGGAGGAGAGAATTTTAACTTATCTTAAAAGGCATGAAAATGAAAAAATAAGGAAAGCGGTCTTTTCTGCCGTTCATTATAACCAGAACCGCAACCGGGACCTGGAAGTTGCTTTTAGACATATAGAAAGCTCCCTGGATAGGTCATATGACCGGGCCGGCCGCTTTAATGCCAGTTCTTTTAAGTTTAAGCTCTGGACAAGGGATATATGCCTGGGCCTCTGGGGCCTTATAAGTAATTACAGCCTTCTTGGACCTGAAATGTCCGGCAGGGTTTCTGAAAACCTGAAGTTAATGCTTTCCAATGTCCGGGAGAAAGACGGTCTGGCCCCTCTTCACATAGGCCATTATTATAATTTTCATTACCAGATTTTTGGGATGAAGAGCCCGGTCACAAGGTTTATAGACCGTGTGCTTAAAATTTTGGGAAAGGACAATAAAAATACCCCTAAATATACTGTGGCCAACAGTCCCAACCCCAACTCGGTTGCCCTGGATAATAATGCTCTTCTGACTATAACTGCCGGCAAATATATAAGAGAGACCGGAGGTGAGAGCCTGGGGCAAAACCATATGGAAAAGTCACTGGAATCAGTTAACTGGTATTTTTCCCAGACAAAAGATCAGGTTGAGGCCCGGCACCATTTTCGGCAGCCTAAAAAAGGAAAAGTTTCTGATATTCTTGAAAATATTGATAATTACACTGAACAGGAAATTGAAAATGAAATTTTAAAACTTGAAGGTGAGGATGTTTTTATATACGGGCTGAGCAGACTCTCAACCTGGGAGGATTCAGTACTTAAAAAAGGTTACATATCCAACAATAATGTTCTTTTTTACGGAGCGCTTATGGAAGCATCTTATATTGCAGAGCATATGGGCCGGGACAAACTTTCTCTTTTTTATTCCGAACTTGCCGGGCGCCACAAAGAACTTTACCTTAAAAAATACTGGCATCCGGATGGATATATCATGGACTGGCATATAGGGGAAAGGTTAGTTGATAATTTTGATACTCCAACCAATCTTATGGCTATAAAGCTGGGGTTTATAGAAGGTCAGAAAGCGGTAGAGGTCCTTGAATATATCCATAAAAAAGGGATTGACTCCGGGGGCCTGATAGCTACAACCTTCAGGAAGACAGTTCCTGAAAATGTAAAACCGGGACCGGAGGCCCATTTCGGACATGATTATAAAGACGTAGCCTGGTTTTACAGGTTTGCGGGAATGTATGATTATCATCTTCAAACCCGGTGGCCCTGGATTGAGGGACTTTACCTGGCTGTATTGAGTCAGATGGCTTCTTATGATGAGAGTTATGTTTCTAAAGCCTCTGAAAGATTTGGAGTTCTTATGAGCAGTCTGGAAAAAAGTCCTTTTATAGAAGAAGTGACTTATCCTGACGGCAGGCCTAAAAGCTGGCGTTCCTGGTTCGGGTGGAAGCATAAAAGCCAGAATCCTTTTTTCTGGGCAACCGGTATGATAAAAGAGGGGGTCAGTTCCTACAGCCGGATATCCGGAACAGAATATGTTTATTTAACATCAGAGCATGAAACCCTGGCCCGCCGCCTGGAAGAAGATTACGGGTTTTCTGAACAGGAGGCTCTGGAGGTGGTGAGGCATCATTTAAAGGAAAAGGCTGACATTTTAAACCGGATATCCCAGGTAGAAAAATTAATTGAAACTTTAAGGAAATCTACCGGGCCCCCGCTTGGTGAGCAGAATGAAAAGGTTCTGGCCAGGGCGGTTTTAAGGTCGCCGGGGTTTAATATAAACCTGATTAAGGAGCCGGCAGATCTGTTTAAAAAAGCGGTTTTAAAAGAACTTAAGACCCTGGCGTTAAGGAGCCGCCGGGAACACCCCCTAAATATGGAGGCAGGCCGGCAGTGGGTTGAGGCCCAGGCGGCAGAAGATGAAAAAGCCCTTGCCCGTTTTATACTTTCCAACCTGAAACATATCTCACAGAAAGAGTTTGAATATAACTTAATAAAATCATTGGAAGGTTTTAAAGAAAATATAAAAGGACGGCCCTATGCAGTTGTGGTAAAAGGGCACCATAGAAGCAGCTCCTGGGTGCTTAGGCTTGCCCGGGACCTGGGCTACTTAAATGATGCAGAAAAAGTAATAGACCTGGACAACATTGATGAAATGGGCGGGATGAGTATGGTTCTTGCCGAATTGAAGGGGATAGATAATTTGCTTATACTGGACGATGCATCTTATTCGGGCGCACAGATAGCTGAGGATATAATGAACTTATACAGTATGCTTTTTAGCAAAAGAGATGTTCATATAGCAATACCTTATATGGCTAAAGATGCTATGGAGAAGATTAAAGAATCATCCCAAAGAACTTCAAGCCTGAATTTTTATGAACAGGAAACTATAGAGAAAATCACAGACATAATAGAACAGAACAGGCGTGAAGGAAAAATAAGTTCCGGAGAGGCTGAAAATTTTATTGAAATTCTTACTGAAAACGATAAACTGGGTAATATCTGTGAATATTATAATGTTAAACGTGATCCTAAACTGATTTATTTTGATTTTAAAATTGCCGATATTGTATCTCTTCCAAGTTTTCTGGAAAACGGAAAGATTATAAAAGAAAGTCACCGTAAAGGAGAAAAATTTCATTTTATCCCGCAGATAAAACCGCCTTATAAGCCGGAGTTTACAGAGCCGGTTAAGACCCGGGAGCCTGCCGAGATTTATTCCCAGCCTTATTCACCTGAAAGTACTCCCCTGCAGGATATAATCCCAGGCCATTCTAAATCGGCACGGACAGACCTGGCGGCCTGGCTCAACATCCAGTCTTCGCTTACCGTTTCAGAGCGGCGCTACTATTATTCCCTTATCCGGGCAATGGCCGCCGGCAGGGAAGTTCCGGTCTCCAGAGTTAAGGGTTTTAAGGAGTCTGACATATCCGCACTTGAGGGTCTGGGGGACACAGCTTCTCTTATGGATATAATCGGCGCGGAAACCTTATTTAATCAATCCGGGCTGCTTAAAGATGCCGGTGTCGATCATATTGAATCCGGAGCTGTCACTTCTTATGATTCCGGGACCCGGAGACTGACCCTGCCCGAATCCCATTATGTTAAGCTTGCTCTTCTTGGGGCCTATACGTCCGACAGGGAAGTCTTAAGGGATCTATTAAAGGTTATTAGAGCTCATTCTAAGTATGCTTCTGAGGGAGAGGCGGGCCATGCGCTTGGTTACTTTAATGAGCTGGAGTCTGCGGGCATAGATACAGAGACAGCCCTTGCCCTGCCGATCTATTTTGATGCAGTTCTTTTCACCTCTCTTATGGATAGCGGAAAGGATA
>PWQF01000277.1 GCA_003556865.1 Elusimicrobiota bacterium
AGCGATTATCTCTGAAACTGTTTCCAGCGAACTGAAAAAGCCTCTTCTTTTAATTAACCCCTTAATCATAGAATCCGGGGGCACTCAGTCCATGGATGAGGCCTGTCTAAGTGTAAAGGGGGTAAGCTGCAGAATAAAGAGATTTAATGAGATTAAAGTGGAAACAGGGCTTCCCGGAAAAAGAAAGGTTATATCTGCCTCAGGTCTTCTTTCAACGGTCATACAGCATGAAATTGACCATTTAAACGGTATACTTTTTCCGGATAGAGCCAGTCTTATCTCTAAATGTCTACTGCTTTACAGGGCCAGAAAAGCTAAAAAAAAGAGTGAATAAAATAAAAACAGTCCTGATCTCCGGAACCATTTCCGGTTGCGAATATGCGGAAGTTTTAAAAAAATCTGTTTATTCCCGGCTTGTCCTGGCTGTAACCGGCCCTGACCGCCGGGTGGGGCGGGGTAGAAAAAAGAAAAAACCAGAACTTGCCCGTTACTGCGGTTCCGGCGGTACAGAAGTATTTCAGACTGAAGAGATCAATTCTCCGGATTCGATTAAAAAACTGAAGGCATCTTCTGCCGAAGCAGCCCTTGTAGTAGATTTCGGCCAGATACTTTCCCCCCGGGTTCTTAATATTTTTCCAAAGGGATGTTTTAATATCCATTATTCTCTACTCCCTGATTTAAGAGGCGCTGCCCCAGTTCGTCATACCCTTATGAGAGGTTATGAAAAAACCGGAGTTACACTAATAAAAATGAATAAGGAAATTGATGCGGGAGAAATAGTTGATTCAAGAAAAGTTAATATTCCTCCCACCTGCAATTACAAAAAGTTAAAAGAAATGCTTAATCATGAAGGAAAGATTCTTGTGAATGATTTAATGAAAGCCTTGAACAAGGGGGAAAAATTAAACTTACATCCTCAAGATATTTCTGAAGTAACAACGGCACCTAAGATAGATAAAAAAAAATGCCGTATTAACTGGGATTCCCCGGCCTCTTTAATAGTAAATAAAGTAAGAGCCCTCTCACCAAACCCGGCCTGCTGGAGCATGCTTGATAAAAACGGGCAGAGAATAAAAATATTAGAGGCCCTGATTCTTCCGGGCTACGAAAAAATGTCTGCATTACCGGGGGAGGTGCTTGTAAGCTCTAAAAAAAAGCTTGCCGTTCAGGCCCGTAGAGGTGCCGTAGATATTATAAGGCTTCAGCCTGCCGGAAAGAGGGTTATGGATATATCTTCTTTTCTTGCCGGACATGATATTAACCCCGGGGATAGGTTTACATAAGCGGCAGATAACAGATTCAGGGTCCCTTACAAAAAGAATTCCTTCCTTAATTAAAAACTTATAGTATGCAGTTTATATATTTTAGGATTCCTGGAATTCATACATTAGGGTTCCCGAAGGTATTTTAGGGTAAAAGAAGGTGGATTTTGGAGGGAGCATTTCCCTCTTATCGGCCGCTTTTCTAACTTCATCAAAACTAAGAGGGGCCATAATAAAGGAAAGGCTGAACAGGCCTCTGTCAGTCTTGTCCTTTACCTGTTCTAACACACTTTTCCCTCCGCTTAGATGGTGTATTTTATATTTTTTTGGAAAAAAGGGTTTTAATATTTCTTCTTCCAGAAATGCGGTATCCGGCTTTTCCGGCATAGTACTTTTAACCGTGAAAAAGGAATTATCCATATAAACACCCACATGCCGGGAAGAAGGTATCTGGGGCTGTGGAATTTGCACAGTTTTGAACTGTTCTTTTATTTTTTTTACTATATTCCGGGATTCCTCCTTACTTATGTCCGCTATGAGGCGGTGGGTGGGATATATTGTCAGGGCCCCGCAGGGTACAATGTGAGCCATAAGATAATTAAAACTTTCCGGTACAGGGCCTGATTTTTCCTTCATAGCCTGTGAATATTTTATCGCGGTCTTATATCTGTGATGTCCGTCAGCAATATAAAGTACGGAATCGTTCAATAACTCTGAATAAATATCTTTTTCTGTTTTATAGAGACGGGTGCGGACTCCTTCGGCAGAAATAAAATCATATAAAAGTTCTCCGTCTTCATAATCTTTTTCAATAGTCCGTTTAAAAACGCCATCTCTATCAGGAGCAACCGTAAAGACCGAGCCGATAAGGGTATTGGTGGCAAATGTAAGGTTGATTCTGTCATGTAGAGGCTTTGCTTTTGTTCTTTCATGCTCCCTTATTCTTTTATATTCCGGATCAATCTTCACTGCGGCGGTAAGCCCGGTGCGGGTATGGGTTTTTCCTTCCTCCCTAAGTATGTAAAACGCGCCCCTTTTTTCCCTTATAAGGATTTTTTTAGAGATAAAGTCTTTAAGTATTTCCGCCGCATTTTTATATTTTTCCAATCCTTCTCCCAGAGGTTTTTGGATATGAACTATGTTTGACGGGTTTTCTCTCAGGCAAACGTCGGTACTGTCGCCATAGTCAAAAACATCATAGGGGGGGGCCACCAGATTTGAAATATCCCCGTGGGTTGAATTAAATCTCAGCGCCCTGAATTTTTTTATGTTTTTAAGGGATTCCATTGTTTTTTCCTCTTTTTTAATATCCACTTCCTTTGAGTCTCAGGCTGCTATTATATATTTTTCATAAAAAAAATCAAAAAAAATAAAAGATTTAAAAAAAACTTACTTTAATTCCCATTGTTGCTAGTTCTGAGTTGACATTAATTTTTATAAAAGTAAATATACCTACAAGGATAACCGGAAAATTAAATAGCTTTATGAAAAATACAAAATATATATTTATTACGGGAGGAGTTGTTTCTTCTCTGGGAAAAGGGATCACTTCTGCTTCCCTGGGGTGTATTTTAAGTCATGCAGGTCTAAAGGTTAACATGATAAAGATGGATCCATACCTTAATGTGGATCCGGGAACCATGAGTCCTTTTCAGCACGGGGAAGTTTTCGTCACTGCTGACGGCTCGGAAAGCGACCTTGATCTTGGCCATTACGAAAGGTTTTTAAATAAGGATATGTCCCGGAAAAACAGTACTACTTCTGGTGAAATATATTCTGCGGTTATATCCAGGGAGCGGAAAGGGGGATATCTGGGCAGCACCATTCAGGTTATACCTCATATAACGGATGAGATAAAATCCAGGCTTTTAAAAGTTGCCCGGGGAAGCGATATAGTGATAGCCGAGATAGGTGGCACGGTTGGGGATATAGAAAGCCATCCCTTTCTGGAGGCCATAAGGCAAATGGCAAGAGACAAGGGCAGGGAAAATGTGGCTTATATTCATCTAACCCTGGTTCCCTATATCCGGGCCGCCCAGGAACTTAAAACCAAGCCCACACAGCAAAGTGTAGCAAAATTAAGAGAAATAGGTATTGAGCCGGATATGATAATGGCCCGTTCAGAAAAAGCTTTAACTAAACAGGAAGTTGAAAAAATAAGCCTCTTCTGCAGTGTTCAGGAAGATTATGTGATACAGCAACAGGATGTGGACTCTACTGTATATGAGGTTCCCCTTATGCTTCAAAAGCAGAAAGTGGATGAAAAGCTTTTTTCTATTCTGGATATAAATCGTACTCCTGCATCGCTTTCGGAGTGGAAGTCACGAGTGGAAAACATAAAAAAGGCTTCTAAAAAGTTGAATATAGGTATTGCCGGTAAATATACAGAATTAAGGGATGCCTACATAAGTATTGTGGAAGCTTTACGTCACTGCGCGGGCAAAGGCGGCTGGGGAGTTAGTTGCTTCTATATAGACATAGAGGGTGAGGGTTTTGAAAAAGAATTAAATAACCTGGACGGCATAATAGTCCCCGGCGGTTTTGGGGAAAGAGGCATAGAGCAGAAAATAGAAATTGTCAGGCTCAGCCGGGAAAAAGATATTCCTTTTTTTGGAATATGCCTGGGTTTTCAGTGTATGGTTATTGACTATGCCAGGAATGTTGCCGGTCTTAAAAATGCTGATTCTCTGGAGTTTAATTCAAAAACTCCTCATCCTGTTATAGCCTTAAGCCCGGGTCAGGAGGGGAAAAAATCAACAGGGGGGACAATGAGGCTTGGAAACTTCAAATCGATTCTTAAAAATAGTTCTATTGCCGCACGGGCATACGGAAGGCTTGAGGTTGAGGAAAGGCACCGTCACCGGTACGAGTTCAATAAAAATTATCTCAAAAGATTAAAGGAAACCGGGCTTGTAGCAAGCGGTGAAGCAGAGGAAGGGGGTTTGGTTGAAATAATGGAAGTTTTAAACAAAAGATGGTTTTTAGGTTGCCAATTCCATCCTGAATTCAGTTCCAGTCTTCTTTCGCCTAATCCTCTTTTTTATTCTTTTTATCAAGCCTGCTCTGATTACCGAAAGGAAAAAGAAAGGTAAGTCAGAGGGACTGTTTGGTCCCCGGAGTATATAACTTAATTCCCTTTTTGCACTGGAGGCATTTGGCTGGAGTATAGGTTTTCCAACTGGTCTTAAGCAGTGGCCTGACCGTATAACCTAAGTTCACATCCCCCCTTAATAGCATGCAGGCTATTCCTTCAATGGATGCCCCGGTTTTTTTTATAACCTCCCGGGCCTCCATTACACTTCCGCCTGTAGTTATCACGTCTTCAACCAGAAGGACTTTTTCGTTTTTCTTAAGGGAAAAATTCCTTTTAAATAAAAAATTTTTATTCTGGCGTTCAACAAAAATATGCCTGCAGTTCATGTGCCGGGCTACTTCCTGTCCCAGCACAATAGCTCCTACTGCCAGCGAAACTACGGTATCCACCTTGTTTTTATCCCATTGCTCTGCTATTTTTCTCCCGGCCTCTGATGCTTTCCGGGGATATTGCAGAAGAGTCTGGGCCTGGAAGTAAAATTCAGAATGAAGACCGCTGGCAAGAAGAAAATGGCCTTTTTTAAGAGCCCCTGTTTCTTTAAATAAATCTTTAATATTATATTCCGGCATCTTTTTTAATCTCCTTTAAAGTCTGCAGGGGATCATCTGAATCTCTTACAGCCCTGCCAATGACCAGGTAGTCCGCCCCGCGCTCAACAGCCCCTGCTGGAGTTAAAACTCTTTCCTGGTCATCTTTGCCGTTATAGCCTGCCGGTCTTATTCCGGGAACGGCGCATTTAAGTTCAGGATATCTTTCTTTCACCTTTTTAAGGTCTTCTCCGGAAACTATCAGGCCGTCCAATCCGCAGAGGGATGCAGTTTTAGCTAACCCCATAGAGTCTCCTTCGGGCATACTTGAAAGGACAGTCACTCCCCATATTCGGGGATTTCCCCTCTTTTTGGCTTCTACTGCCCGCTTTAAGGCGGCCGGTCCGGCCTGTATATGAACAGTGGTAGAGTAGCATCCGGCTTCGGATGCAAATTCTACGGCCTTGGCGGAGATGGAGGGTATATCGTGTATCTTGAGATCCAGAAAAACTTCGGCCCCTTCTTTTTTTACCATCTCTACCGCCCGGGGTCCGTAACGGGTAAAAAGCTGGAGCCCTATTTTAAATATATTAGCTTCTTTTTTTAGAGAGTTAAGGTAAGTTGAAGCCTTTTGCAGGTTATCAAAATCAAGGGCGATTATTATTTTTGCCATTTTATAATACTCCTTTTAAATTCCTTCTTTATCTTTTTTATCGTGTATAATATTAGCTATATCCGGTCTTTTCAGGAGCGCAGTTCCTATAACGAAAGCCCCGGCACCGGCCAAACGGTAATCCTCAATGTCCCTGCGGGTTGAAATTCCGCCGCAAGCAGCCACATCAATTCTGCTCTGCCGGCTTATGGACTCCACAGCCTTAAGAGCAGCGGGCTTAATTGCCGGGCCGCTTAAACCTCCCCTGTAAATCTTTTTATTTAATACGAAAGCGGCTGGTATTGTATTTGAACATACCAGGGCGCTTATTTTGAAAGATTCAAAACTTTGGGCAAGTTCAACAGGTGAATCTACCGCATTTATTTTTATCCACACAGGGATAGGACTGATTTCTACTAAATATTCGGCTATATTCAGGCATTTCTGCCTGTTTTTGGTTAGAACCTCCCCCTTTAGATTGGGACATGAAAAATTCAACTCCACTGCATCTGCCTTGTTTTTTCCCAAAGTCTGCAAAAGCTCCGTCCATTCCTCTTTATTTTCTCCAAAAATACTTATAACAGCAGGGTAGGGCAGTTTTTTTATTTCAGGAAGTTTTTCCTTAATAAATGAATCAAGTCCGCAGTTCTGCATTCCTATGCGATTAATTACACCGCAGCTGCTTTCAAATATTCTGGGCGGAGGATTTCCCTGGCGGGGATTAAGGGTTATCGTTTTTGTTGTTACCGCTCCCCATTTTAACTTTTTTCCCGGGAAAAAACTTTGAGCCTCATAGCCGTAGCCGTAGCATCCGCTGGCGGCTATGTAGGGATATGGCATCTTCAGCCCCCCGAAGTTAATATTCATTCCAGTTAACCTGTGTTGCGCTGAAGACCGGACCCTCGGTGCAGCTTAACTTGTATCCCTGTTGGCTTTTTATAACGCAGGACTGGCAGAGGCCTGTCCCGCACCCCATACGTTCCTCCCAGCTGAGGTAACATTCCTTTTTTAAACCTAAGCTTAAGAGTGCCACCTTTTTAATCATTTTAACCGGTCCTGCTGTATAAATTAAGTTAGCCTTATCTATATTTTTTTTAAGTGCATCGACAGCGGTCATCCCATTACTCTCCTGAGAAACAGTTATGACCCTGTGCCCTGCTTTTTCAAGGGGAGTAAGATTCATAAGTTCGTTTTCACTTACGACCCCATGTATAAAAAGAGAGGGAGCAGGGTATCTTAAGGCCAGGAAATAAAGGGGGGCAATACCCATACCCCCGCCTATAAAAACAGCTTTCTCATTTTTCATCTTAAAAGGAGTCCCCAGGGGGCCCATTATATCTATTTGGTCTTCTCTATCCATTTCGGCAATAATTTTTGTGCCTTTTCCGCAGACCCTGAAAATAATACTGAAAGTATCCCTCTCCGTGCTGAATATGCTGAAGGGGCGCCTGAGGCACCGGTTGCCCGCTGAAACTCCTACAAATTGTCCGGGCCTGGCCCGGGAGGCCACAAAAGGATGAGATATGCGGAAAAGATAAATTCCTGGCCCGATCCGCTTTTTGGAAATAATCCTCCCCCGGTCAATTAAAAAAGGAAGCATCTTTATAAACTTTTTTTCCGGAGGCATAGGTAAGCACCGGCATACCTTGCAGCTGCTTCCCTATATATGGAGAATTTACGCTTTTAGATAAAAAGAAATCCGGGGTAACCTTAATCTTTCTTTTAGTATCAATAACTGTTATATCTGCCGGGTTCCCCTCCTTTATTTTTCCCAGGTCGGGACGCTTAAGAATTTGGGCCGGGTTAATAGTCATTTTTAAGAGAAGTTCTTCTACGGTTATGATTTTTTTAGCCACCAGATCTGTATAAAGTACTCCAAAGGCGGTTTCAAGTCCGGTTATTCCGAAGGGAGCCAGTCCGAATTCACTGTTCTTTTCTACATTAAGATGGGGTGCATGATCGGTGGCCACACAGTCAAGAGTTCCGTCCTTAAGTCCTTTTATCAGGGCCTGTCTGTCAGCTTCTGTTCTTAGGGGAGGCTTCATTTTAGAGTTTGTGTCGTACCCGCAGACATTATCCTGGGTAAGAGTTAAATGGTGGGGAGTTACCTCCGCGCTTACCTTAACTCCTCTTTTTTTTGCTTCCCGTATGATGGATACAGAACGCGCTGCAGATATGTGGCATAAGTGAAGTTGGCATCCGGTGAGCTGGGCCAGTGCTATATCTCTTGAGACTATTATTTCCTCGGATTGTGAGGGTATTCCCCTTAGTCCCATTATAGTGGAGATTTTTCCCTCGTTAACCATTCCCTCCCGGCTGAGATTCAGGTCTTCGGCATGGGCAAATACGGGAATATTAAACATTTTGCAGTATTCCATTGCCCGCCGCATTATAAGAGAATCCATTACCGTGCTTCCGTCATCGGTTATGGCCACCGAACCTGCTTTATGCATCTTACCTATTTCTGTCAGTTCTTTTCCTTTAAGTCCTTTAGTTATGGCACCCGTCGGGAGAACTCTTACACTACCTTCCTGATGGCTGGTGGCCAGGACATATTTTATACCTGACACTGAATCTATTGCCGGTTTTGTGTTGGGCATTGCGCATATAGTGGTAAAACCTCCTTTTGCTGCCGCTTTGGTACCGGATTTTATAGTCTCCACATCCTCCCTGCCCGGTTCCCGGAGATGGGTATGGAGGTCAATTAAACCGGGAGTCACCAGGCAGCCCTTTAAATTTATTTTTTTACAATTTTGGCTAATACTTTTTTTTACTTGGGAAATTTTGCCTTTATCTATAAGGATATCCCCCTTACTCAGGGAGGCGGTGGCGGGATCAAAAATAGTGCCGGATTTAAGAAGAATTTTCATTTCTGTTACCTGAAAGAAGGTAAAGGATGGCCATCCTTACCGCTACCCCGTTTGTAACCTGGCGGCTTATTACTGAATTATTTGAGTCGGCTACTGAAGATGATATTTCTGCTCCCCTGTTCATCGGGCCCGGATGCATTACCAGTAGATCTTTTTTAGCCTTTTTTAGTTTTAAACTATCAACGCCGAAAACAAAACTGTACTCCTCCATGCTGGGAAAAAGAACTTCTTTCTGCCTTTCTTTCTGTATTCTGAGTATGTTTATAACATCAAGCCGCTCTATAACCTCTTCCAGGCGGTAAAAGACCTTAACTCCCAGTTCTTCTATCCCTGCGGGTATGAGAGTGGCCGGTCCGATTACATATACGCTGGCCCCCATTTTCTTCAGGCCCCATATGTTTGAGCGGGCCACTCTGGAGTGCAGAATGTCGCCGACTATGCCTACATTAAGCCCCCTGATACTCCCTTTTTTTTCCTGTATGGTAAACATATCAAGGAGCGCCTGGGTAGGGTGTTCGTGGGCTCCGTCCCCGGCATTTACCACTGAACAGTTAACATGCCTGCTTAAAAGCATGGGCGCCCCGGAATGGGGGTGTCTTATTATTATTACATCCGCACCCAGGGCCTGTACGGTCCTTCCTGTATCAATAATATTTTCGCCTTTTGTTATGGAAGAAGCTTTAGCGGATATATTAATCGTATCGGCACTGAGTCTTTTTGCTGCCAGTTCAAAAGAAACTCTTGTCCTGGTGGAAGGCTCATAGAAAAGAGTTACTACTGTTTTTCCCCTGAGAGCCGGTGTCTTTTTTACGGTTCTGGTAAAAACTTCCTTCATGGGAGCAGCTGTATCCAGTATGAGTTTTATCTCTTCTGGGCTAAGGTCTTCAAGTGATAAAAGATCTTTGGTTTTTAAATTCAAGGAGCTTTTTTCTCCGGTGAATCTTTTCTTTCAGTTATAATCACCCTGTCTTTCTGACCTTTTTTTCTATTCATTTCCAGGGATATCCAGGCATCTTTTTTCAGGCTCAATGATTTTCCGCTGAAATCCGGCTGTATGGGCAATTCCCTCCCGCCTCGGTCTATTAAAACAGAGAGGCGGACTTTTGCCGGCCTGCCAAAATCAATAAGATGGTCAAGTGCGGCTCGTACAGTTCTTCCGGTCCATATCACATCATCTACCAGAACTACATGTTTGTTGTTGATATCAAAATCCAGTATGGTCTTTTTTATTTCCGGATGCACAGGCCTGTTGAAAAAATCATCCCTGTAAAGAGTAATGTCCAGAAGCCCCACAGGTATATCGGTAGAGGAGAGGCGGCTTATTTGAGCAGCAATTCTTTTGGAGAAATGTTCTCCCGTAGAACGTATTCCTACAAGGACAAGATTTTCGGCACCCCCCGCATCATCTAAAATTTCAGAGGAAAGCTTCAAGACTTTCCGGTTAAACTGGCGGGAGTCCATTACTATTTTTTCTTTCATTTATTCTCCTGTAGGTAAAGGGCCTGATGTTAGCTTTAGTTTAAAAAGAAAAACAGTTTTGTCAAGCAAAAGGCAGGGATAAGAATTAAAGAGATTTTCAGGTCAATTTTTGGTGAGGAAGTTTATAAATTATGTCAGTATAGCAACTGTACTGAATTATGTAAAGTTTTTACGGTTTTTCGACGATAAATTCCCTCTGAAAATAAAGTCAGGAATAGTCAGGTTCTAATTTCTCGAATATGAATCAGCTTTATGTTGATTTTAAAAAATCTAAATAATACAATCAAATTTCACTTTCTAAATGTCTGATAAAAACAGAGTTGAATGTCAAAGTCAAAATAATGAGAATTTAAGGAGTATAAATATGGGACTTAAAAAACGATTTTTGCAAAGGATAAAGAAAAGGTCCGGGAATGTTGTAGATTTTAAGAAAGATAAAATTCTTCATTCAGTAGTGAAAGCTGTAAGAGAAGTGGGCGGGGATGATAGCGACAAAATTGCCCAGAAAATCACCGGAAATGTAGCCCACCGCCTTAAGAAAAAATATGGATATGATACTCCGGATGTAAATGAGGTTCAGAATATAGTAGAGGAAGCTCTTCTGGAGGACGGCCTTTCTGAAATTGCCCGGGCATATATGCTTTACGGCCACATTAAGAATGAAAACAGACAGAGAAAAGCTTTTCTTAAAAAAATTGGGGGGCTTATTGATTCCTATATATCTATGGATGACTGGCGGGTAAAGGAAAACAGTAATGTTTCATATTCAATTTCTGCCCTGCAGGAGTACATTTCGGGGGCGGTTATAGCTGAATACAGTTTAAACCACAGTTATCCTCCGGAAATAAGCAGTGCCCACCGTAGCGGTCAGATGCATATACATGATCTTTCTGTGGGCACCTTTGCCGGATACTGTGCCGGATGGTCGTTGAGCCAGCTTCTTATGGAGGGCTTTAACGGGGTGCTTGGAAGAATTTCGGCAAAGCCTGCAAAACATTTTAACGCCGCCCTGGGTCAGATAGTTAATTTTATGGGTACTCTTCAGAATGAATGGGCGGGAGCCCAGGCTTTTTCTTCTTTTGATACCTATCTTGCGCCCCTGGCGGCAAAGGACAACCTTAGCTATAAACAGGTTAAACAGTCCATACAGGAGTTCGTTTTTGCCATAAATGCCACATCAAGGTGGGGTAACCAGGTTCCTTTTACCAATCTTACTTTTGACCTTACACCTCCCGAAGATCTTAGAGATAATTTTGTGATATACGGCGGGGAGGTCCTTAAAAACGATAAGTACGGGCAGTATCAAAAAGAAATGGATATGATAAACAGGGCATTTCTGGAAGTTATGTTGGAGGGAGATATGGATGGAAGGGTTTTTACCTTTCCTATCCCCACTTACAACTTAACAAAGGATTTTAACTGGGATAGTGATATAGCCAATCTTCTTTTTCGTATGACCGCGAAATACGGCATTCCCTATTTCCAGAATTTTATAAACAGCGATCTCAGTCCCAATGATGTAAGAAGCATGTGCTGCAGGCTTCAGCTGGATGTCCGGCAACTCTCAAAAAAAACAGGTGCCCTTTTTGGGTCCGGAGAAAAAACAGGGAGCATCGGTGTGGTAACGATAAACCTGCCGCGCATAGGATACGAAAGCAGCAGTGAAGAAGAGTTTTTTGAAAAACTGGATGAACTTATGTACCTGGCCCGGGAGTCCCTTGAAATAAAAAGGAAAGATGTAGACAGGAATATGGCACAGGGTCTTCTGCCCTGGTCCAAGAGATATCTGGGAAACCTTGACCACCATTTTTCCACTATAGGTCTGGTGGGTATGAATGAGGCCTGTCTTAATTTTCTGGGTAAGGATATTTCTACGGATGAAGGGTTAAGTTTCGGGTCCAAAGTCTTAGACTTTATGAGAGAAGAGCTGGAGACCTACCAGATGGAAACTTCCCATATTTATAATCTTGAAGCCACACCTGCCGAGGGCACAGCTTACCGTCTGGCCAGGTTGGATAAAAAGAGATATCCCGATATAATTACCGCCGGGGATAAGGAGCCTTACTACACAAATTCTTCTCATCTCCCTGTCTCTTTTACAGAGGATATGTTTTTTGCTCTGGAACATCAGGAAAAACTTCAAAGCAAATATACCGGTGGAACGGTAATGCATACCTTCCTGGGAGAATCCCCTGTTTCCCCGGAAGCCTGTAAAAATCTTGTAAGGAAAATGGCAAATAATTCTTCGCTGCCCTACTTTACCATAACTCCCACTTACAGCATATGCGCAGAGCACGGATACATAAAGGGGGAGCAGCCGCACTGCCCGGAATGCGATAAAGAAACAGAGGTATACAGCAGGGTGGTGGGATATTACAGACCTATTAAAAATTGGAATGACGGCAAGCAGGAGGAGTTTAAGGAAAGGAAATCATATAAAATGCCCCGGCCTAAACCCGTAAAGCCGCACCCCACTGTTCAGAAAATGGATAAAAAGGACTTGGAAGAAGCTCAGCTGGCTTTATTTTAATAGGTGCTTATAAGCGGTATAAGGAAATCTTCCCTTATAGACTGGCCGGGCCGTGTAGTTACTTCTCTCTTTTCCGGAGGCTGCAGTTTCAGATGTCCCTGGTGTCATAATCCGGAACTTATTAAGCCTGACAAGGGGCAGTTTGTAAAGAAACCGGAACTTGATCATATTCTAAACTGCCATAAAAAATGGATAGACGGTATATGTCTTAGCGGGGGAGAGCCTCTTTTTCAGGAGGGGGTACTTGATTTTTTAAAAGAAATTAATAAAAGAAAACTCTCTGTAAAGCTTGATACCAACGGGTACCACCCCCTCAGGCTAAAGGGGGTTTTAGATAAGGGGTTGGCAGACTTCATATCAATGGATATTAAGGCCCCTCTTAAAGAAAAGCTTTATTCGGAGGCCTGCGGGATTCAGGTGGATCTATCCCGCATAAAGGATAGTATTGAACTGTTAATTAAGGGAGATATTGATTATGAATTCCGGACCACTGCAGTGCCCGGAATAATTGGAGGAAATGAAATAAAAATGATAGCCGGTTTTATAAAAGGTGCCCGTAAATATGTTCTTCAGTCTTTCAGGCCTGAAGTAACTTTAGATAAAAGTTTTTCTGTTATTAAACCTTATTCAGAGCAGAAAATGAAAAATTTAATTGAAGAGGTATCACCATTTGTAGAAAAAACGGAGCTGAGATAAATAATGGAAGTTCTGCTGCTATCTGTTACGCCTGAGGCTGAAAAGGTTATAGAAAGAGCGGCCAGGACATGCTATATGTCCCAGGAACGTATCTCGCCCGATTCCTGTCGCGGATTTATAAAAAAAATAATAAAGGCGGGTCATTTTTCAGTTTTAGAGCATGCATATGCAACGTTTAAACTCTCGGGAGTAAGCCGCTCTCTTACCCACCAGCTGGTGAGGCACAGGCTTTGTTCTTTTTCCCAGAAATCCCAGCGCTATGTTAGTGAAAATAATTTTTCATGGGTTACGCCCCCTTCCATAGAGGCAGATAAAAGCATTATGGAGGAATATAGAAATTGTATGGGTTTTTTACAAAAAGCTTATTTAATGCTAAGGGAAAAAGGGGTAAAGGCTGAAGATGCCCGCTTTATTTTGCCCAATGGCTGCGCTACCGAAATTGTTTTTTCAGCTAATTTCCGGCAGCTTCGCCATATGATTTCTTTAAGGGGGTCATCCCGGGCCCAGTGGGAGATAAGAAGGGTTTTTACAGAGATAGCCTCTATTATGAAAAAGATTGCCCCAAGCTGCTTTTATGATTTCAATATAGAAGGGAAAGAAAAAGTAATACATTTAAAACAGAGGGAGGAATAAGAAGATGCAGAGAGTATACGGATTTGATGAAGTGGCTATAGTGCCGGGAAGAGAGACTCTGGACCCGGAGGATGTTGATGTCAAAAGTTCTATAGCAGACCAGAGTTTTGAAATCCCTTTCATAGCCAGTGCAATGGACGGAGTTGTTTCTCCCTCTTTTGCCTCGGGAATGGGAAACCTGGGGGGGCTGGCTGTTCTTAATCTGGAGGGTGTTTTTACCCGCTACCAGTCCCCGGAAGAGGTGCTTGAAGAAATAATAGCGGCCCGGCCTGAGGAGGTAACTCCTCTTCTTCAGGATATATATCGGGAACCCATAAAGGAACACCTGGTCACCAGGGTTATAAGTAAGATGAAGAAAGAGGGGGCAAGAGTATGTGTTTCTTCCACACCTATGCAGGCCGAGAGGCTGGGTGTACTTAGCCGGGAGGCCGGTGCTGATATCTACTGCCTTCAGGCTACTGTGCTAACTTCAAAGCACCGCGCCTCAGGTTATGATGTTTTAGATATTAAAAATTTCATTAAAAAGATGGAAATTCCGGTCATACTGGGAAACTGCGTTACATATGAAGTGGCGATGGACCTAATGAAATGCGGAGCCTCAGCAGTTCTTGTGGGCGTGGGTCCGGGAGCTGCCTGCACCACAAGGGGAGTTCTGGGAATAGGAGTGCCGCAGGTGAGTGCTACCATGGACTGCGCCCGTGCCCGGGACGATTTTTACAGGGAAAACGGCAGGTATGTTTCTATAATAACGGACGGCGGAATGACTGTGGGAGCTGATATTTGTAAAGCCTTTGCCAGCGGAGCGGATATGGTTATGTTGGGAAATACTTTTGCTAAAGCCAAGGAAGCTCCCGGAAAAGGATACCACTGGGGAATGGCTCTTCCACATCCCTATCTACCCAGGGGAACAAGGATAAGGGTGGGAATATGCGGAAAACTGGAGAATATACTTTTCGGCCCGGCAAAAACCGACGACGGAACCCAGAACCTTGTGGGAGCCCTTAAACTTTCAATGAGCAGCTGCGGAGCAGATAATATCAGGGACTTCCACCAAAAAAGCAGTATGGTGATAGCACCGGAGATAAAAAAAGAAGGAAAAATTTATCAAAAGGCCCAGAGTCTGGGGATGAGCAAACAGTGATAAGGCCTGATACATGGATAAAAAAGGCAGCGGAGGAGAAAGGTCTTATAGAGCCCTTTGTGGAGAGACAGGTAAATGAGGGAGTTATTTCCTACGGGCTTTCATCTTACGGTTATGATATAAGAGTTGGAAGGGAGTTTAAGGTTTTTACGGATATAAACAGTGCTACTGTTGATCCAAAAAATTTTGACCAGGCCTGCTTTGTAGATCTGGTAAGGGATGACTATGTTCTAATTCCTCCCAATTCATTTGCTTTGGCAAGAACTGTGGAATATTTTAGAATACCCCGGGATGTTTTGGCTCTTTGCCTGGGTAAGTCAACCTATGCCCGTTGCGGCATTATTGTAAATGTCACCCCTTTTGAGCCGGAATGGGAAGGTCATGTTACCCTGGAGATTTCAAACACCACCCCGCTGGCTGCCAAAATCTATGCCGGGGAAGGTATAGCCCAGGTTATCTTCCTGCAAAGTGACCTGGCTTGCCGTAAATCATACAGGGACAGGAAAGGCAAATACCAGAAACAGGACAGGATTACCCTTCCAAAAATTTGATATGATTCCAATAA
>PWQF01000096.1 GCA_003556865.1 Elusimicrobiota bacterium
GGGGGGTATACGGAACTCATTTTAAGAATAGTGAGGGAGAGACGGTAATTGTGGTCTCTTCTGAATTTCCCGGGGAAGCTGCCTTTCACGAAATTAAAGAGCTGCTCTGGACAGATAAGCTTTCAAGAGACGGGCCTGTTACCCGGGAGATAAGACGCAAGGCCCACATACTTGCTTCAGTTCAGCAGAGTTTAAAATTCTCGGAAAAGGGAAAAATGACTCCCTTTCACCTCCGCCAGATTCAGGAAATGTCCCGGGAAAGAGTTAAAGAGATAATTACTGAAGATAGAAAAGAACATCATCAGCTGATAAAAGAGTACCTGGGGGAAGAAGTTTTTAAGGAGTTTCTTAAATATGAAAAAAGTATATGGCTTAATGCGCTTGCCCTCCTGGATATGCCTGCAGAAGATCTTTTTGAGACGGCCTTATATTCCGATGTCCCGGACTCTTATAAAAAATCATTTATTGAGTTATACAGGGCCTGGCTCCTTGAAGGCGATGATCCTCTTTCTGTACGCCGTCAAAATGCCCGGAAAACAGCAGAATATTTTGAAAGTAAAGTTCCCGTTAAGTTAAGTAAAAATATTTTGGCTCTTATGGAGGCTGTATATACAGTTATGGAAAGGGGAAGCAGCGAGCCCCCCAAGGAAGGGAGGCGTAAGATAACCTATGAAAAACAGCTTCAGGTCTTAAATGAAATTTTCCAGGAGATTATGGTTAAGCTGCAGGAGCCTGATTTTAGTTTAAGAGATTTCCGCAGCTCCCTGCTGACCTCTGAGAGAATGGGGCAGCTTAGCAGGAGGCAGAGAGCCCGGGTTAATTATTATTTATATAAATATGCGCTGGAGAGGGGGCTGAGAATAAGAAAATTTAATGCTGAAATGAAAAAGTATCCGGGAGTATCTGAATTAAGCTCTTTAAGCCGCCGGATATCAAAGCTGGAGGTTCCTATTCTTGACTTTTTAGCTAAGAAAAGAGTTATTTCGAGATCCAGGCGCACCACTTTAACCGGCCTCTTAAATAGCGAGGATCTTATGAAGAAATGGGAAGTATGGTCCGGGGGGAAAGAGAAATCAAATATAAGAAAACTTAACGAGGAGCTTCTTTCCCGGATGCTTTCCACACATAACTTTTCATCCGATCCGGAAGGTTTGTTGGAGGAGATAAGAGTGCTGGAGGATAAGATAGAAGTTTTACGAAACGATGCCGGGGTAAAAGAATATTTTAAGCAGAAGCTGGGCCTGGATGAGGTGCCCGAAAGGGCAATAGTTAAGATGAGTCCGGTTACAGTGGATTATATGCTTGATTATGATTCAGTTCAGAAAGCCTGCAGGGCTTATAATTTTCCCGCCGGAAAAAGCAGTCCCGAAGCCGAATATGGAAGCCATGATTTAAAATATGCGGATTATGATAAATTATTTAAACTTTTAAAAGAGTTTCCTCAATTTCTCCCCCGTAATTTCCATGATGAGCTGGTGGCATATATGACCGGCGCGGAGCTGCGTTTCAGGGATATTGAACAAATTATAAAATTTTATAAGAAAATGTATGAGAAATCAGTAAGAAATAAAGTTGAGAATCTTGTTCATCAAAAGACAGGTGGTAATTATGATGAAGATCAGCTTAAAAATACTCTTGATGAAGGTATGGCCGAGGCCTGGCATAGCAGCGAATGGGTGAACCTTAAGGGAAAGCTAAGAAAGCTTAAGAACCTGCTTGATGATCTGGTTGATATGAGGGCAAGAATGATCTGGGACAGTGAAGGCCGGCCGGAAACTGATTTTAACTTCAATAACAGGTATTACAGGCAGGCTTCCGAGTATATAATGGGAATGTTTCAGTTTATACCCTTTAAATATTCCGGGCTTCATCTCAGCTCGCTTATAGGGGAATGGAAAGGGTATTACTCCTTCAGCCGCGGTGAATTTAAAGATGACGAAGGGGCGCAGAAGTTAATAGGGGCTTTAAAAGACGACGGCCTGGAAATTGACGGGGAAGGAGTAAGGGGTTTAAATAACGCGTTAAGGGACCCCTCGTTCTCCAACGAGCTTCTTGCCCTGCATTCTGAAAGGTTTTATGGGGAAGAGGATGAGGTTATAAAATACCTGATTGAAAATAGTGAGCATTTAAGAGAAGATAAAAAGATTTTATCGGGTACTGAAGAGGAGATGATTGAAAAACTTAACCGGCTGGTTCTTGAAAGATCTTATTACCAGTGCCCCTCATTTTTCAGGAAGCCCCCCCGCTCGGCCGTAATTGTAAGTAATGCACCAAAGAAAGATAAGCCGGGATCGGGTGAAGAGGTGGCGGGATTTATAGGCTACAGGGACGGGTATTTTCAGGTTGCGGGCATAGGGCTTGGTGCTGTTAAGCATGAAATGCAGCATATTATATACGGAGGCTATACCGGAGTACATTCCAGGAGGTATACAAAAGGGCTGGGAGACTTCTTTGCGCTGATACCTGAAATTATTATTGAAAAACCGGCGGAAGAAAAAGAAAGGCCTGATGTGTATGCTAAAATTATAACTGAAGATGATGAAACCGGTTTCTTTTCTGCTTATTCTGAATCCGATATTGCGGAAGAATCCTATCTGAGTTCCCGGGAGCAGAGGCTTGTGGACTTACTTTATTTAAGCTTAAGCGGTGAGAAGAGAGAAAAAATATCTCCTTCGGTGCGGGAAGCGGTCATCAGTTTAAGGAAAGATAATCTAAGGAACGGGCGCCTTTCCGAGCGCATCCTTGAGGCCGGGGAGGGGGAAAGAGATTTAGATCCCTCGCTGGCTTACCAGCTGGACACCTTAAGCCATTTGGGCCGGAATGTTTCTGAAGAGGGGGGGGGGTGGCTGGATTTACTTAGTTTAATTATAATTTCCGGCAGGCTGGGGGTGGGTATGGATGAGATTTTTAAAAGCCGGCAGGATCTGGAGTATGCTTATGGCGCACAGCTCTGGCTGCAGCTTCAGATTATATCCCGCAGTTATGAGGGGGGCCTGATTGCCCGTCTTGCGGGTGCTTATGAAATTAAGAAACTTTTAAGCCGGGAACTGGGGGCCCTGGAGTATGATCAGAGGAAGAGGGTGGAGGAAATGATGGGCCGGATGCAGCAGATAGCAGGACCGTCAACCGGATGGATGGCCCCGGGTGAACTCAGGTACTTTACGGACACTTCGTATGCTGGGCGCCTGCCGGCTCTAATAACGGGTATATTAAATAACCTGGTGGTAGTAAAAGCCGCCGCCCTTATGGCTTCTCCCCGCGGCACTGGTTTAACGGGTTTCCTTAACAGCATAAACTACAGGATAAGAGCCCTTCTGGGCAGGAAAAATATCAGCGCTATTTACCTTCCCTCCCTGGAAGATACCCGGCAGCTTTTAAGCGCGCTTTAATACTTATCCCGGAAAATTTTAAAATTGACAGATAGAACCTAAAATGGTATTCTTAGCAGGTCAAACGTTTGCCCTGCTGGTTTTTTACAGGCAAGGTATCTTTAGAACCGGAGGCCGAAAATGGAACTGAAAATAAAAAATAATAAATTTATTCTGGACCAAAAAGATTATCTTATATATTCAGGAGAAATACATTACTTTAGAATAGATAAGAAGCTGTGGGGAAAGCACCTGGATAAGGCCCGTGAGGCCGGGCTTAATACGGTCTCCACATATATACCCTGGAGGGTTCATGAGCCCGGGGAAGAAGAGTTTGATTTCACTTTGCTGAAAGAGTTTATAAGCAAAGTGGAAAAATCCAGACTTAAATTAATTGCAAGGGTGGGTCCGGTCTCAAATGCGGAAATGGAAATGGAGGGGCTTCCGGGCTGGCTTGCCTGTAAATATCCTGATGTTTACCTTAAGGGAAAAGAACTCCAAAACCTTCCGCATAATACCCTGGTTGCCTATAACCACCCGCAGTTTCTTAAGCTTGTTTCCCGCTGGTATTCGGCTCTGCTGCCTATCATATCTGCCCGCCAGGAAAACAGGGGGGGCTGTATATCCATGGTTCAGCTCTGCAATGAAATTGGCATGGTGCATTGGCTTAACCGGGCTGCTGACTACAATCAGTATTCTA
>PWQF01000014.1 GCA_003556865.1 Elusimicrobiota bacterium
AAGTTTCATATATTCTCCGATAGTTGGTGAGAGGGAGCCGTATTATTTCCGCACGGCTGAGGATATAATGTCCTCGCCGGTGCTTTTCAGCAGCGGCGGTGAGGAACTGGTTGCTGTCCCCACCAACGGGGGCAAGGTATATTTATTTGAGGCAACCAATCCGGAGAACCGCAGGGTGATAGATCTTACGCAGCAGATGAACATGCACGGTGGTTTAAACCTGATACTGAACGAATTAAATACGGCGCCGGCGGTAGCGGATTTAAGCGGTGACGGGAGTGAGGAGCTGGTCTGCGCGGCCGGATCATATTTTATGGCTGCGGTATCGGAGAGGGGACCTTCATTAAGCTGGCTCTACCGTATAGAGCCTTTTTCCCGGTTGGAGCCGCCTTTAAGGTACGGGTCTCCGGTCATATCGGATTTCAGCGGTAACGATTTGGCGGATGTTGCTTTGGGGTGGGCCAACGGCCGTGTTATGGTTCTGGACGGGCGCAGCGGCGGAGAGATATGGAGTTATGAGGCAAGGGGCGGGGGTAGCCGTATAATAGCGTCTCTTGCGCTAGGTGATTTCAACCGTGACGGATTAGCGGACCCGGTGGTGATATCTGAGGATGGGGAGGTATTGATACTTGACGGCGCCGGCGGGTCTGTTATCTCCCGTTTTAATTTAAATGAGAGGGTGACTTCATCACCGGCGGTTGCTGACCTGACCGGTGACGGTTACCTGGATATAGCGGTGGTTACGGCGGAAGGGCGCCTGAGGCTGCTGAGCAGTCCGGTAAGAAGTTTCCGCGGCGAGGTTATCTGGAGCGGTTTGCGTAACGGTTCTCATAACCGGGGCAGCTTTTTTTATGATGACCGCAGTGATTTTCATTACAGGCTTCTTATAGCCGGAGGGGTTCTTGGGGCCGGCTCTCTTCTTTTTGGTTTTATGGTAAGGGTTAAGAGAAAGAAGAAAAGGCCCCAAAAGGTTAAGGTTTAGTATGAACCTTGAATTTTCCGCAAAAACAGATAAAGGTTTAAAAAGGGATCATAACGAGGATGCCTACGGGGTTTTTCCCGAAAATAATATTTTCTTTACCTGTGACGGGATGGGAGGCCACGCCGCCGGTGATTATGCAAGTAAAATGGCAGTTGAGACCATAGCTTCCATATCCGATAAGGATTCTCACTCACTCTTTGATAAACTGGAGGAGAGCTACCAGAATATACCCGAGGCCGGTCTGCGGCTTGTAACCCAAATTATGCTGGCCAACAGAAGGCTCTTCAGACTGGCTGTAATGTATCCCAAGCTGAGGGGGATGGGCACTACAGTTACCGCCGCGGCCTTTGATAAGGGTTATGTAAATATTGTAAATGTGGGAGACAGCAGGACCTACCTGTTCCGTAATTCAAAACTGAGCAGGCTTACTGTAGACCATTCCTGGGTGGAGGAGATGCTGCAGGACGGGGAGATAAAGGAACAGGAACTGGACCGCTTCGGGGCCAAAAATGTAATTACCCGGGCCCTGGGAACCAATGGTTCGGTTAAGATAGACTACAAGGCGGTGAGGACAAGAAAAGAGGATATATTCCTTTTATGCAGCGACGGATTATGCGGGGAGATAAGCGATGCCCTGATAGAGAAGGTTTTTAAATCCTCCGAAGGCGATCTGGACCTGATAGCATCCAGGCTGATAGAAGAAGCCAAAAAAGCGGGCGGATCAGATAATATAACTGTGGTTCTGGTTAAAGTAAGAGAAGAGCATACCCTTTCTGATGTTATTAAACCCGGAAAAATGATTTCTGTGGATGAAGACAGCTCAGTTCTTGAGATGCTTGATGCCCACATCGATCGCCATTTCCCCCCGGCCAAAACTCCGGTTCCGCCAGGTGTGGAGAGGGAAAAAGAGAAGCTTTATCATAACCCCCTTATCATAACCTTATCTGTTCTTTTTCTTCTGCTGGCCGGCGCCGCTTTTTTTGCAAATATGCATAGACGGCAGATAGCGGAATCTATTGATACCGCGCAACTTTCCAGAGGTGATATCCTTATAAGGACAGAACCTTCCGGCGCAAGGGTCAGCATTGTTTCCAATGAAGGAGATTATGAAGATGAAAAGAGTTCCCCTGCGGACTTTATGTCCCTGGAGGAGGGGCATTATAGGGCCGTTATAGAAAAAGAAGGTTATGAAAGTGAAACAGTTAATATCTACCTTAGAGAGGGGCTGCAGGAAAGCCGCCACATTTCACTGGCTCCCATGAGACAGATTTTTCTTACCATAGGGGTAAGGCCGGGGTTTGATTCCGCTGAAGTGGTTTATATAGATGATGAGCCTTTTATCTATTACGGAAGGCCTCTTACCGTGGGAAGGATCGGGTTTGCCGGTAAAAGAATAAATGTCGGCGGGAAGGATATCCATACCGTAAGGATTGGGGAAGAAGTAAAGGATATAGAGGTTTCCGAACACGGTCATACTATTGAAGTGCTGGTTGAGGACGGAGAACTCTTATTGGTGGAATAGGTGTTTATATGTTAAAGATTTTTTATATTCTAATCATACTTCTTACTTTAACCTCAGGGAGAGGTGAAGGCAGCTCTGCCTGGACCGGGTATACAACCTCAAACAGCAACCTTTCCCATAATAACGTAAATGCTCTTGCCGAGGATCTTGACAGCAGGGATATATGGGCCGGGACCGATAACGGGATTAACCGGCTGGATATAGTAAGCCGGGATTGGCATCATTATTCACATATATCTACCGGGGTGGTTTATTCTGTTGCAGTTGATACGGATAATATAAAATGGTTTGGGCTTTCCGGGGCAGTTGCAGGATTATACAGGGAATTTTCTGTTATATATTCAACCGATGATATTAAAGGTTATCCGGTAAATTCAATAGTTATAGATGATTTAGGTCTGATTTATATGGGTACAGGGGGGCAGGGGGTTTTATCAACTGACGAGAAGGATAATTGGGACTGGTGGATGGGAAATGATTATCTCCCGAGCAATATAGTAAATAGAGCCATTCTAGACTCTAACGGAGACTTCTGGTTCGGCACAAACGGGGGGGTGGCAAAAGCTACCGGCCCGGCGGCTTCAGAGTGGAAAAGCTGGACTACGGAAAATTCCGGTATGCCCGCCAATCATACCAACAGTCTTATAGAGGATTCAGAAGGCAATATATGGTTTGCTACGGTGGGCGGCCTGGCTGTTGCTTATGGGGGCGATATGGAGAATATAGGGGTCTACACTGTAGAAGACGGACTGCCCGAGAACTCCATAAGGGCGCTGGCTGAGGATAAGGAGGGGAATATATGGGCGGGGACTTCATTGGGCGCGGCAGAATATGACGGCAGTTCCTGGACCATATACCATATAAGGAACAGCGGGCTGCTAAGTAATAATATAAACGACATTTTCGTGGACAGGTACGGAGGTGTATGGTTTGCAACAACCGGAGGAGTAAACAGGTTCTTAAAGCAGGAAGTTTCAGCGGCTCCGGAAAAAGTTAGGGTGCAGGGTGGGGCGCACGGCTACGTTAACCCTTCGGTAGGCGATACGGCAAGGATACATTTTAACGGCAGCGGCCCAGGTAAAGTGCGGGTTAAGATATATAATAACCTGGGAATGCTGGTTGAGGAGCTGTCCAGGGATACAACAGGGGGCGAAGATTATATTATATGGGACTGCAGTAATTTATCCGGGTCAACTGTCTCTTCCGGGGTATATACAGTCTATATTAAGGGCCCCGGTTTTGAAACCACCGCCAGAATTCCGGTTGTAAGATGAAAATTTTTTTAATTTTTGCATTCACAATAATATCTTTCCGCGCTTCCCTGGAGGCTTCAGGCGCGGGTTCTTCCTCCATATATTCCATCCTCAGTCCCCCTTCGGCCAGAGGCGCGGCCCTTTCAGGAGCCTGTGTATCGCTTATGGGAGACCTGCTGGGAATGCATTATAACCCGGCCTCTATCCTGGGTATGTCAGATTATAATTTTTCCGCATCTTACCAGGATAATGCTGCCGGGGACCGTTACGCCACGGCCGCTTTCGGTATGTCTTTTGAAAAT
>PWQF01000004.1 GCA_003556865.1 Elusimicrobiota bacterium
ATCTGCCGCGATTGCCTCGGTAATGGCGGCAAAAGGTTACGGCCTGGACGTTTTATGCCGGGAAATTGAAGATGCACGGGAAAATCTTACCAGGTTTTTTGTAATAGGAACCCGATATCCCGCTCCCAGCGGAGAAGATAAAACTTCTATAATGTTTTCCATAAAGGACCGGGTCGGGGCCCTGCACGATATGCTTGTCCCGTTTAAAAAAAGCTCCATTAACCTTACCAAGATTGAATCCCGGCCTTCAAAAATGAAAGCCTGGGAGTATGTCTTTTTCGTGGATATGCAGGGCCATATGAGCCAGGATAAGGTGAAGAGGGCGGTTAAAGAACTTCAGAAGGACTGTGTCTTTCTTAAGGTCCTGGGTTCTTACCCCTCAGCCAGGACCATTACTCCTTCCACGGGCATAAGATGAAAGGGAAACACCCTTCTCTGCGTGAGGCAGCCTCCGCGTTTGTTCCCTATATACCGGGAAGAGGAGTTGAAGAGATAAAAAGGGAGCACGGGATCGGGGATGCGGTAAAGCTTTCTTCCAATGAAAATCTCTGGGGCAGTTCCCCCTATGCACGTTTTGAAGTGGAAAAGGAACTTGAAAATATGCACATTTATCCTTCTCCGGTTGCCGGTCGTCTGAGAAAGGTTCTGGCTGAAAAAGATTTAACGGATACTGAAAATATAATAATCGGAAACGGGACGGATGAGATAATAGAAATACTGGCAAAGACCTTTCTGGAACCATCCGATGCCCTCTTATGCGCGGAAAACTCTTTTATGCGCTACAGGATGGCGGCTATGCTTATGGGCTCGGAATGCATACAGGTTCCAAGAGAGGATTTTAAAGTATCTGCAGGGGAGATATGCCGAAAGGTAGATAAATCAACAAAACTTATATTTATAGATAACCCTTCAAACCCTTCCGGAACTTATATAAAACCTGGAAGTATTGAACAGATAATCGGGCATATGGAAAAAATAAACTCCCGGGCTCTTCTGGTGGTAGATGAGGCCTACTATGAGTATGCCCGGCAGGAGGATGGGTATGAGAGCGCCTTAAAATATGTCCGTAAAGGCAAGCAGGTTATGGTCCTGAGAACTTTTTCAAAGGCTTACGGGCTGGCGGGCCTGAGGGTGGGTTACGGCGTTGCTCCTGAACCGGTTATAAGTTCGCTGATGAGGGTTAAACCGCCCTTTAATGTTAATTGCCTGGCCCAGGCCGCGGCCGTGGGGGCCTTAAAGGACAGCAGGTTTATTTCTGAAACGGTAAAGCAGACTTTAAGGGAAAAAGAGTTTCTGTACGGGGAGTTTGAAAAGCTGGGCCTTGAATTTGTTTTTTCCGCCGCTAATTTTATTCTTGTAAAGGTGGGGCAAAAAGATGCCGGGCCCGTTTCATCCCATTTAGAGAAAAGGGGGGTTATAGTCCGCCCCCTCAAGGGCTATCTCTACCCTGACTATTTAAGGATAACCGTAGGAAAAAGGCCCCATAACATAAGGCTCTTAAAGGCCCTGGGGGAATATTTAGGTAATATGGATTAAAGGAATATAGAAATCTGAAAATTCTCTTATAAAGAGGAGAGGAGCAGAAATGATACTTACATTAAAAGATAAGGCTACCGAATCGCAGGTAAGGGAAATCAAGGATAAGATTAAGGAGCTTGGCTGCGTTCCCGAGGTTTCGGAGGGGAAGGAAAAGGTAATAATTCTTGTGAAAGGGGAGCATGCCAGTGTTCACCGGGATATTTTTGAGGCTTATGACGCGGTTGATTTTATAACAGTTATTTCCGAGCCCTATAAGCTGGTCTCAAAACACTGGAAGGAAAAAACCGTAGTTGACGTGGACGGGGTTAAGGTAGGTGAAAAAAAGATACAGGTAGCGGCGGGGCCCTGTTCGGTGGAGGATTATGATTCCCTTATAAAAATAGCCAGGGCGGTTAAAAATGAAGGGGCGGTATTTTTAAGGGGGGGTGCCTTTAAGCCCAGAACCTCCCCCTACTCTTTCCAGGGTATGAAAGAAGAGGGACTTAAAATACTTAAAAGGGCGGGCGAAGAGACCGGCCTTAAGATAATAACCGAGGCAATGGATATAAGCCAGGTAGGGCTGGTGGAAAAGTATGCCCATGTAATACAGATAGGCGCAAGAAATATGCAGAACTTCGAACTTCTTAAGGCCTGCGGTAAAGCCTCTATACCGGTACTTTTAAAAAGGGGTTTCTCCAATACGCTTAAAGAACTTCTTATGAGCGCCGAGTATATAGCCTCCGAAGGCAACACCGATATAATCCTCTGTGAAAGAGGGATAAGGACTTTTTCGGACCATACCAGGTTTACCCTGGATGTCTCGGCGGTTCCGGTACTTCAGAGAATTTCCAATCTTCCGGTAATGGTTGATCCTTCACATCCGGCCGGAAAAAGGGAACTGGTGGAGGCACTTACACTTGCTTCGGTAGCCGCGGGCGCGGACGGGCTTCTGATAGAAGTGCATACCGATCCTCAGCATGCCGCTTCCGACGGATCCCAGACAGTTAACCTCAGCCAGTTTAAGTCTATTATGTTTAAATCCTCCGGAATAGCAAAAGTAGTAGGGAGAAGCTTCTGATTTGAGCGCGCCGTATGAGAAAATAGCAATAATAGGGGTGGGACTTATCGGCGGCTCGGCCGGTATGGATATAATAAAGAAAAATTTATCTTCCCGGGTCTGGGGCTGGGGAAGAAACCCCGGCCGCCTTAAAGAGGCCCGTGATGCCGGCGCCTGTACCCATACCACAACTTCCCTTAAAGAGGCTGTTTCCGGTGCGGAACTGGTTCTTTTGTGCACTCCGGTTGAAATTATATGCAGCCATTTAAACCAGCTCCCCCCCCTGCTGGATAAAGAGACTCTTTTAATGGATGCAGGCAGCGTTAAGGAAAAAATAGTTGGCTCTGCCTTTAAAAACGGGCTTATCGGAGGAGAAAATGAATTTGTGGGGGCCCATCCCATGGCAGGGTCGGAAAAGAGCGGGGTAAAAAACGCCTGCTGCGGGCTTTTCCGGGGCGCTGCCTGTATAATAACTCCCCATCCCCGGAACTCCTCGGAAGCCCTAAAAAAAGGGGAGGATTTCTGGCGCAGCCTTGGAGGAAAGGTTATTAAAATGTCTCCCCGGGAACACGACCGGCAGGCTGCTTTCCTCAGCCATCTTCCCCATATATTATCAACATCTCTTGCCCGGGTATGCGGCCAGAACCTGGGGGAAGCAGATGAGATTGCCCTCAATTCCGGCCCAAGTTTTGACGAGCTCACCCGCATAGCCGCTTCTTCTCCCCGACTCTGGACCCAGATTTACAGTATGAATAAAGAGAGAGTGGAGGAGGCTGTTGATACCTACATAGAGACCCTTAAAGAGTTTAAAAAGGGTTTAAAAAGAGGCTGCCGCCGGGATCTTCAGGATTTTATAGAAGAGGGGGGATATTACAGGAAGTTTTATATTAAGAAAAGGCAGGAGCAGGATGTCCTTAAAGATTAATCCCGCGGAAAAGATAAAGGGTGAAATAAGGATAAGCCCCGACAAGTCAATTTCCCATAGGGCTGCCATTTTTGCTTCGCTGGCGGAAGGGGTTTCAAGAATTGATAATTTTCTTTATGCCCGGGACTGCCTGGATACCCTTAATGTTCTTAAAAGCCTTGGCGCGGATATAAAAGAGAAGGGTGAAGGGCGCCTGGAGGTAAGGGGGAAAGGGCTGAAGCTGCCCACTCCTCCGTCAGAAGAGCTTTTCTTCGGTAATTCCGCCACCGGAATGAGGCTTATGGCCGGGGTTCTTTCCGGACAGGATTTCCCCTCGCTTCTGGGGGGGGATGAGTCTTTAAGCTCAAGGCCGATGAAAAGAATAACCTTTCCCCTTTCAAAAATGGGAGCGGATATAAAGCCATCCCCCGGAGGAGTGCCTCCCCTTAAGATAAAACCTTCTTCCTTAACGGGAATAAACTATGAGAGCCCTGTAGCAAGCGCCCAGGTTAAATCCTGTCTGCTTCTGGCCGGACTCTATGCCCGCCTGCCGGGCCGTCTCC
>PWQF01000189.1 GCA_003556865.1 Elusimicrobiota bacterium
GGGTACAGGCGGACCTGGTTACAGTATTAAGGGAGAATTCTCTTCAAACGGTTTCAACAACAAGATAAAACATAAGCGAGGCATTATTTCTATGGCCCGTTCCCAACATAACGATTCGGCAGGCTCACAGTTTTTTATTACCGTAAAAAATGTTTCCCACTTAAACGGAGAATATGCAGCTTTCGGTAAGGTAGTTGATGGCATGGATGAAGTTGACAGAATTGTTGCAGTCCCCAGCGATCACCGCGATAAACCGCTGGAAAAAGAACTGATTAAAACAATAACCATTGAAACCTATGGTGTTGATTATGACCAGCCGGAAATAATATAAGGTTAACAGTGTTCCGGCAGTTCACTTTCACAAACAAGCCTGGTGATTTTTAGTTCATCAACTTTTTTTAAGTCAAGGTTAAATGGAGATGGGTGCGGTGTAAATCCATCCTTATATAATAAGCGCACAACGGGCTGCGAAGAATACCCAGGACTGTTATCAACTACCAGCCCACTTTCATTATTATTTAAAAGGACGAGGGAACCAATAGGATATGCACTGACACTTTCAAGAAATATATTTAAAACCTCAAGATCAAAGAGCTCCTCGCCCCAGGAAAGCATCATTTCGATCGCTTCATGTACGGGGTAAGCATCTCGGTATGCTTTCTCGGAAGTCAGGGCATCGTAAACATCAACAACTGCCAGGATCCTTGCCAGGGAAGCTACATCTTTTCCCTTATAACCGCTCGGGTAACCCTGCCCCTGGTTGCGCTCGTGATGCTGAAGTATAATTTCTCCAATGCGCTGTGAAAAGAGTTTTGATTTTTTGAAAATATCGTATCCATACTCAGGGTGCTTTTTAACTGCTTCATATTCATTATCGCTAAGCGCTCCGGGCTTTCTTAAAATCATTTGGGGTATTTCAACAAAGCCGATATCATGGAGCAATGCTCCTATCGCAAGCATTATCAGGGTATTCTGGTCATAATTCATTTTTACACCGACCAATGTGGCAAGCACACAACAGTTAACACTGTGGGCAAACAAATAGCCATCCTGGGCCCGGATGTCGCTTAGCTGGATTAAAACATCTTGATTAGAAGTAATTTCATTAACAATCCTCGATGCCATATTTTTAACTTCCTGCTCCTTGATCGCCAAGCCTTTGCTAAGAGGTCCGGAAGCATCCAGATCCTTCATAATTTTTGAAACGAGCGCCCTGCAATCACCACGTGTTTCAATTTTAATCAGGTCATCTACATCAGCATTGCCTATCCGCTCATCTTCCACGTATACTGCATTTATTCCCATCTGTTTCAGGTAATAGATCTGTTTAGCCGTAACCACGACCCCGGCATTTAAGAGTACCTGTCCCACAAATCCCAGCACAGGCTTTTTTATAACCATACCGGGTTTTAAATGGTCTAAAAAAACTTTCCTCATCAATATCTCCCGACTTGATCTATCAGAATAATTTACAGCATATTCTAATTAATAATATCAATTATTATTGTACAGGATCTGTCTTATTTTGTCATGGGCTTTCGGTTGAAGACCTTCAAATACAATTCATATTTAACTTTGCAAGCTTTTTTTCCTGAAAACTTTTAAAAAGAGTTCCACCATATCCGGGTCAAATTGAGTTCCGGCACAATTTTTAAGCTCGTCCATTGCGCTTTCTACAGTCTTCGCCTTTTTATATGGCCGCTCTGAGGTCATGGCATCAAAAGCATCAACTACTGCCAGGATACGGCATTCAACAGGTATTTCTTTACCTTTAAGTCCAAGTGGATATCCTGTACCATCCCAACGTTCATGGTGCTTAAGAATTAAATCAGCGATCTCACACAAATCGGTTGATGCTGAAGCAATGCGGTGGCCTTTTTCCGGGTGTTTGCGCATCAGCTTCCACTCTTCATCGGTTAAAAGGCCATTTTTATGTAAAATAGAATCAGGTATTCCCACTTTCCCTAAATCATGTACTCGTGAAAGAAGCAATAGCCGGCGCAATTTAATTTGAGGCAGGTTAGTTGCCAAGCCCATCTCTTTGCACAAATCTTCAATTCTCCGGGCATGGGTCGCAGTTACTATATCTCTTTCATCAAGAACAGTCATCAAAGATAAAAGAATTTGAGATTTTGCGCCTGCACCAGTTTGCAATTTGTCCAGGTAGATCATATCATCTGCTTCCCGGTATAGCTCTAAAGGGGATGTGCTTTTATCTTCGGCAGTCGCAATGCCAAGGGACATGCTTAGTGGTAAGGAATGGTTTTTTTGGTTGTAGTTGTACAGTGCAGACTTTATTCTTTCAATAACCACGTCCGCCGTAGACCTGTCAGTTTTTGGTAATATGATAGCGAATTCATCGCCACCAACACGGGCAATAATATCTGTGTTTCGTAAAGAATCTCTTAAAAGTTTTGCACAATCAAGCAGCATTTTATCGCCCTGTTCATGCCCGATAGAGTCATTGATAATCTTTAAACCATCAAGGTCAGCAGCTATCATTGTTAATGGGTAGGAGTTATTGTTTTCCAACTTAGCTAATTCACGATCAAAACAGGTGCGGTTAAATAAACCGGTTAACTGATCATGCAGGCTCAGGTATTTTAACTGCTCTTCATAGTTTTTCCTTTCAGTTATATCAGTTGCCAGCAGCACCAATCCACTTACTTCACCCCTAAAATTCCTCAGGGCAGATATAGAGAACTCAATATATATGTATGTTCCATTTTTACAGGTGCAACCATGTTCAACGCCATAAAATGACTTTCCTTCAAGTGCCTCTTTCCCCAAGGAAGCAATTCTGTCCATTCCGCAATCAAGAAGCTGGGGTGCATCCTGGCCGATTACTTCCTTTTCAGTCCACCCAAAAATATTTTCAGCGGCAGAACTCCAACTGGTTATCTTTAGTTCACGGTTAAAAGTAACAACTGCAGCTGGCGCTGCATGAATTAGAGCCCTGTACATGTCTTCGGTTTCCTGAAGTTTTTCAATATTTTTATTGTGATATGTTACATCCTTGCCTGTCAGTAAAAAATAGGAGCTGCTATTTTCGTCTAAACGATGTATGTTGTATTCCCAGGAAATATCGTAAACTTCATTTCTGCGGTTTATCAGGCGGGTTTCAACAGTAAAGGGCAGGTTGTCCTTGTTGATAGAATTAAAAAAAGCCTTGTAGAGAATTATCTCATCAGGCTGGCAAAAAACTTCCCAAAAATATTTTTCCCTGGTTTCAGATACAGAAAGACCGCTGATTTGCTGGCAGGCAATGTTGGTATATATGATGTTTCCGCTATCATCAAGAACAACAACCATGCAGCTAATGGCGTCACATACTGCAGCGATGAAGGAGATATGTTCATGATGCGATTCTTCCGCCATATGTTCTTCTAACCTCTCAAACCACAAGTTGACCTAACATTTTACTGCCATTTTACCATCCAGCACATCGACTATTGTTTTGTCCAGAGCTTTCTTAAGATCGAGATCATATGATGTTGGGTGTGCAGATAAACTCTCGCCCTTGTACAAAACTCTTACCACAGGCCGTAAGGCATAACCAGGTGAGTTTGATATTACATATCCGCTTTCACCATTATTCAACACCACATGCGAACCAACAGGGTAAGCGGCAATATTCGATAAAAAGTGCCGTAATACTTCCAGGTTAAAAAAATCACCACCCCAGGACATTAGCATCTCTACTGCCTGGTGATTTAAATATGCTTTGCGATTGGGTTTATCAGAAGTCAGGGCATCAAATGTATCTGCAACAGATAAAAAATGAGCAAAAAGGCTTATATCATCGCCTTTCAAACCGAATGGGTAACCCTGACCATTGTTACGTTCATGATGCTGTATAATCGCATCTGCAGCGTCCTTATTAAAAATAGAGGTTTTTTTGAAAATCTCATAACCGTAAATAGGGTGTTTTTTTACGGTTTCATATTCATCCCTGGTTAGCTCACCTTCTTTGTTTACAATTTTTGCCGGTACTGCTGCCATCCCTATATCATGTAA
>PWQF01000081.1 GCA_003556865.1 Elusimicrobiota bacterium
ACGGACCCGACATATGAAAATCATCCCGGTCATGCCGAAGCTGTAGATATAGAGTATGACGAGAAAACCACATCGTATAAAGAACTGCTGGATTTTTTCTTCCGCATCCATGACCCCACAACATTAAACAGGCAGGGCAACGATGTGGGAAGTTCCTACCGCTCGGCAATTTTTTATAAAAACGAAGAAGAAAAAAAAGAGGCTGAAGATTTTATTGAGCTTGTCAACAGCTGCGGCAGGTGGAAAAATCCTGTTGTTACTACAGTGGAGCCCCTTACAGACTTTTACCCGGCCGAGGACTACCACCAGGATTACCCTCAAAAGAATCCGGGCGGATATACATGCCATGAAATACGGGTTCCCGGTTATATAGAGTTATAAATAGAAACAAAAAAATTGACAGGAAATTAAATCTTTTAAAACCGAATTCTCTTAAAATAACTTATAAATGTAATGGAGTATGCGTCCTGTTATTTCAAATGATATCAAAAAATCCGAGATAGAGGCGTACGATAAAAATTTTAAAAGAAGAAGGGTTTGACAGTTATTTTCTTATTTAATAAATTAAATAGTGAATAGAGATTGATACTGATTGATTCCTGCCAGAGACTCAGTATAGTGTTTTAATTGGGAAATTGGAGACAGGAAAATTAAAAGGAGGAAGAGGAAATGGTTAAATTATTTGTATGTCAGATTTGCGGGGAGCCTTACCTTGGAGCGAGCATAGATGACTGTCCATTCTGCGGTGCTCCCGAAAAATATATTAATACCATAGAGGATTACTCTAAATTATGGGATGTGGAACTAACCCCACAGGAAAAATCCGATATGAAGGAGACTCTTGATTTAGAGGTTAATGCTGCTGCTTATTATAAAAAAGTTAGCAAGGCTAATGAAAAATATTCTAAAATGGACCGGTTATTTAAGCAATTCGCAAGGGTTGAAGAGGAGCATGCAGAGGTAGCTGCGAAATTTTTGGGAGAAGAGGAACCTGAACTTAAGGGAGAAGATACTAAAGGATCACCCCAAAAGGATTTAGAAAGGACTAAAGAATTGGAAGAGGCTGCTGTTGAGAAATACCAAAGGTTTTTGAAGAATGCCTCTAACCCTAAAGTGAAAAAATTCTATGAGGCCTTAATTCATGCCGAACAGGGACATTCGCAGATAGCTTCTGAAGATTTACAATAAAATTCCAAAAGATTAATATAATTAATTTCGCATAAAGTGTAACGCATTATGAGTAATTTGGTGGGCTTCATATAAGAATAAGCGTAATCAATACCGTTTAGCTTGGGGAGCCAGCTTACAAAGAATTGGAAGAGGAACCATATATCCAAAAATTCCGGATAGTCAAAATGAAAGCGGACGTGATGTTGGAAAAGAGGTTCTTATAATTTCTGAGAAAATTCTTATTATCAACTAGGCATATTTTAAAAGATAAGCTTAAGATAAAAAGAGTTTTTCAAAAGAACAAAATGCGGGGTTTACAGAAAATTATCCCGGTACTGTTCCTTTATATATTTAAAAGCCTGCATGTAAGAACACTTTTAGATTAATATGTCACTTTTTTATGCATGCCGTTAAGTTGAAAAATTAATTATAATTTGGTAATGATAAGGCATAATGAAAACAGAGAATAAATTTAAGTATAGATTTAAAGAAAATTTACAATAAGTGATATTTATAGCCGGGCATGAAAATGTCCGGATTTTTATTAGTTCTTATAATAATATGTAAGCGGTTATATTAGGGGAGTATAGAAGTTGATGAAAGATATAAATGCGGTCATTGCGTTAAAATGAAGGAAGATAAAGAAAAAACCTATATTGAAAGATTTATTAAACACGATGATTTTTTAATATTTGTTAGCCGGCTTTTGTATCGTTACTATTCTGAATATTTAAGAACGGGAAAAAAAGATCTTTGGAAATGGGATTATGGCACATTCCTGGCTGTGCTTAAGCATGAATGGTCCGATTTTCTGGAATGGGGTTTAGTAACGGAAAACCTGGATAATGGTGACTGTAAACATGTAACGTACCACCATGTCTTCAATATGCTTCCTTTTGCCCAAAATTATCTTATCCGAAAGGGGTTCCTTACCCGCCATGAATATGAAGTGAAACTTGCAGCAGAAGAATTTCCAATCCTTAAGGATACAGTAGATTTTAAAAACAGGTTTCTGCTTATCAGCGCAAACGATGGCTGCAGCTTTATGGCTAAGTTAGCCATAGATAAGGGCGCTAATGTTGATGCAAAAACTGAAGGGGGGTATACAGCGCTGATGTTTGCCGCCGGGGCGGGTTTAATAAATACAACTCAAGCGTTAATAGAAGCGGGAGCGGATGTAAATATAAAAAATAATACAGGGGAAACGGCACTGATCTTTTCTGCCAGAGAAATTCCGGAGCGGCAGAGGACACAGTCGGCGGAACATATAAAAGTGATATGCATGGAAATAACAAAATCCCTTATAGATGCCGGGGCTGATACAAATGTAAAAGATAAAAAAGGGTTTACAGCGTTAATGTATTCTGAGCAGGCGGGCCAAGTTGAGGTTGTTGATTTACTTAAAAAAGCCGGCGCCCGGGAATAATTGAGATTATTTAAAATGCAGAATACAGCTGCATGCTTTCATGGATGACTTGAAAAATAAAGTGCAAAAAATGAGTTAAAATAGAGGTTTTTAATGGCCCGCTCAGGCTTTTAAAGATCAGGCTTCACAGAAATTAGAGTAAACCCTCTTAATTGTTTTTAAAAAATAAAACACGCAGCGAAAAATCGCCGCGTGCTTTAACGGTATACAAATTAAATTACTAATTACTGATTGATACAGTTATCAGTATCCGGGGTTCGTGTTCCTCTTCTTGCACCGGTGCCGTCACGGTGCCAGCCTCTGCCGCGGCCGGTTCCTTTTCGGTATCGGCCTTCCCCTGCCCCTTCACCCGCTTCCTGCCCGCGTCCGTCACGGGCCTGAACCCGATTGCCTGTACGGTTTCCCCTGCGCATACCTTCCCGTGCCGAAATGTCTGAAGCCAGTAGACCCAAAGTCAGGACCAGCGCCAGTGCGCCAGCTAGCATTTTAATCTTCATTTATAATCTCCTTACTATTAATCCGCTCCCTTTCACTTGATTAGACAGCCAGCAGATTGAAAAAGTTTCATGATAATGAAAGTATGTATTTAGCTGCTTCGGAAGTTTTAAGAGTATTGAGTTTTTAATGGGGTATATGGTAGAATAAATTTTTCACCGGGTTACTGCGCCTCCCGGTGCTCTGCAGAGGGTCGGTCCGGAGGAAGCCCGTGAAAGTTGATAAGAGAATACTGGATAAGCATATGAAAGGCTGAGTGGAAGCAGCCTGTAATTCGGGAGATAAAAAGGCTGTTGAAGAAAAGCTGAATGAGTTTCTTACAGTTCTGGGAAAATTCATAAATTACTAATAAGAAGTAACGGGAAAACGGAAAAATAGCTTAAAGTTCAGAGGAGGTAAACTAATTGAAAAAGGAAACGCTTAAAATAACCGGGATCTCCTGCGCAAGCTGCGTCCGCACAATAGAAAAAGCCCTGGGTTCTATTAAAGGGGTTCAGCGGGTAAATCTTAACTTTGCCAGCGGTAAGGCAACTGTTGAGTACGATGAAAATATAACTGGTCCCGGGGATTTTAAAAAAGCTGTTTCCGATGCGGGATACGATACTCTTCCCGAAGAAAGTAAAGATATATTTAAAGTTGAGGGTATGAGCTGCGCAAGCTGCGCCCGGACTATAGAAGGGGTTTTAAAGAAGATGGAAGGGGTCTCGCAGGCAATAATCAATTTTGCGGCCGGGAACCTGACCGTTGTTTATGACAGGGGCAGGGTTTCACCTGAAGAGATGAAAAAAGAGGTCAGGGATATCGGATATACCCTTAGAGAAGAAAAAGAGGGGTCCGCCGGCGGGGATTACGATAAGGAAGAAAAGTTGATGAAAAAGGCGGTTGATAAAGTAATCTTTTCCTTTATATTTACAGT